>JAFTMQ010000003.1 GCA_017452305.1 Clostridia bacterium
CCTGTTTCCACGATAGCAGTAGCATGGTTCCCGATGCTGGACACGCGGCGCATGGCCTTTCTTCATGTTCATTCCCCCTCAGGGTTATTCTATGCCCGGAGAGCAAAAAAGTTGTTAAGGATCCAGTCGATAAACACGCCGTGCATTCTGGGTCGTCATTTCGCAGATTTCATCATAGGAAACTTTGGAAACGCGCATTACGTTATAAACGTAAGCATTCGTGCCGTTGTCGCAGCTTACTTTGAGCGTTTCGCCAAGCACAAGGCCTTTAATCTCTACCTTGATTCTACCAGCCGTAAATACCGTAGTATTGGAAACGTCGCCGTTGACGTCAACGGTATAATTGCCTTGGACAAGCTTGGAATCTCTAATCCAAACGTAGGTTTCGCCTTCGGGAATATAGAAGGTTTTACCCGTATATGCACCCACAATAACTTCTACACCGCTCGGTATAGACTCCGTGCTTGCATTAGGAATGTAAACGGTTACGTTCTTATACGTACAACCCGTATTTGCCAACGTAGGACCGCCGCTCTTGAAAGCAACCGTAACGTTTTCAAACGTACTGTTTGTTGCCGTAGTAGCAAAGGCAGGACCTGTTGCCGCATAGTTTGTAAAGTTGATATTTTTAATCGTTGCGCCGCTTAATGCGCGGAACATACCGCTTGCGCCGACGCTCACGCCGTCAACGGTATATCCGTAACCATCCAAAACGCCGCTAAACGTGCCCGATCTTAACGTAATCGTACCCGTTGCATCGGTGATGTCGTTCGTCAAAACGTAATAACCGTTACTTTCCTTACCCGTAAGCGCTTTTAATTCGCTATAATTGCTAATCGTACCCGTTGCAACCAAGACGTTAGTAAACGTAATAACCTTAGAGGAAGAACGAAGTACGACGTTGCAAGCGCCCACTGCAGGTGCAGAATCAAACGTAAGCGTTGCAGAACCGTTGCTTGCGTTTACTGCCGTTGCCGCTACTTCGCCCGCACTGTTAATAAGCGTTGCGGTGTACGTTTCACCGCTTGCGATATATGCACTATTTAATGTAATCGTCGCGTCTGCAACTACCGTCTGCTTATCGCTTTCTGCATATTCCGTAATACCAGATATTTGCTCGGTGAGTGCCGCCTTGAAGTTATCGAGGTTGGTCAATTCACCGTCTTGATTTACGTTCCAAAGCGCCGCCGCATCCAAGAAATCCTGTGCGTAAGGAAGAATATACGCCGAATCCTTCACTGAGTAGGACGTCTTCGTATCGTAAGTACCCTCAAGCTCATAATTAAACCCGTAAAGGTGCATGATAAGATAGAGCGGCGTCATTCTTTCCAACGCGATATTGTTATAGTAAAGCGTATAACGATCGTCGTTTACGTCCAAAGCCGCAATCGCCTTATTGCAAGCTGCAATCCACTCTTGAAGCGTTTCCGCACTCATATTATCCGTTGTAGCAACTTCGCTGAGCAGCTTATAAATACCAGAGCCCGAATAGCCCACCGTATTTTCAAAGCTATCTTCGTTACCTTCTGCCCAATCCTTCCAAGCATTGTAATACTCGGTCATAGCCTCTGCGCCGGGGCCGAAAGCTGCGTTCATATAGTCCGCAATCCAACCATCCCAAATATTGTCGTCAGGGGTAGCGTTCCAACGAAGCTCGCTTGCCAAATATTGTTTGAGACGGCTCCAATTCACCGTGTATTGCATCATTTGGTTGAACATATAGTCCACGCCCGCTTCGTATGCCAAAGCATAGTTTGCGCGGAGCGCGTCAATGGAATTGTAAGGGATAAACGAACTCTTTGCGCTCGTATAATACCCCCACCATAATACCTCTGCTCCCTTACTATTTGCAAGCGCAGTCCACTTGTCGAAGTTACTCTTTGCGGTATCGTTCCAGTCCGTAGGCGTATCCAACGAAACGTGGTAATCCGCACGCGTTTCCGCAAACCAAAGTTCAACGTGCGGCATATAATTATCTACCGCAGATTGATAATTTGCGATGTTCTCCGGATACAAGTTGGTTTCGTTATAGAAAAGGGTGCAAATTTTGAAGGTGTTTGCTCTTGCATCCCCCGCATTGGCGAGCTTGGTCTTCAAGTTTGCCGCAACGTCCAAGATAAATTTAAGCATATTATCCGAAGGGTTGCCCTCCTTCGTACAATTAGAGCAAGTACACCAAGTTTGTACGTCGTTATGAGAGAATGCCACTCTGTTGTAAGACTTAAACTCTTCAATGGTCGTCATCTTTCTGAACATTTCAGTGGTAAGCTTTTCAATCATGGCACTTCTCACCGCGCTATCGCCGTGTGCCGTATAGCAAAGTTCCTGCTTGCCCGCACCCGACAACAACGAGGCTAAGCCACTTTTACCCGTAAGATAATAGTTGCTGGAATTGGTAGCATACCATTTCTTATACGATTTCGAAGATGACGTGTACAAACTGTCATCGTCCACACCTTCATTAAAGAAGAGAATAGAATTGTGCGCGGCGCCCTTGTAACGTTCGCTCCCTTGGTCTTGCGCATCCGTCGTACCGATGGGCACCAAGTTTGCAACATAACTAACAGCAGCATGCTCTTCCGCAACAATTTGATCTGCTTTTCCGCCAATCTGCCAAACCTCATCGATTTGAGGCACGTAGTCCTTGTCGGTAATGACAATTTCTTTCGTCTCTTCAACAACGTAAGTATTATCCAAGTAATATTCGTAGCCAACGACGTCACTCAAAAGTTGTTGAACGCCGTAAAGCGTTGCTACGTCCGTCTTACCGCGAACGAATATGGTGTTGCCTATCGTCTTAACGCGTGTAGCCGTATTTTTAGTCAAATCACTAACGTCGCAAGCCGCCGCAAGAACCGTATTACCGATAGAAATATATTTGCCGTCCGTTGTTTCGGAGCCCGATTCGATTACGATGGGAATACCTACGCCCGTAGCTTCCAAAATAACAGTCTGCAATTTATTCGCCGCCGTTTTTTCGTTGGCGGTTGCAGTTTTAGCAAGCAAAATCGTGAACTGCGTAGAAGTTGCGTAGTGATCAGTGGACAATTCTTTAGAAGCGGTATATTCCACGCCGTTATAAGTAACCGTAGCGGTTACGGTGGACGTACCGCTGCCAACCGCTGTTATCTCACCGTTTTCAACCGTGATGACATCTGTATTAGAGGACGTATATACAATTTCAGTGTCTTCCACGATACCGCCGATTTTTAACACGAAAACGTCCGCGGATTGTTGATTGTACTCATTGGAAATTATCCCTAAACCCGTACCGCCGTTCAAGGAAACGTTTTCATTGAAAACTAATTCCGTTTTTGTTTTCTCGACAATGTCCGCAATAAGATCGCTGTCATCGCCATCTACTTGCTGCGCCTTATAAGCGACGTAGCCGATACTTCTGCATGCTGTATTCGAGGTGTAGCAAACTTCACCCGTTTGGGTGTTGATTGCAAAACCGCGCGCTGAAATAGGGCGATTGTAGTAAGATTCGCTAAGGTTTGCCCCGCCTTTACCGCCCAAAACGACGGTGTATTCGGTGTCACTTCTCCACGCAGTCGCTCTACCTTCCACAACCGAGGGCGTATTATGTGTCAATTCCGCATCGCCCAAGAAGTCGGTGGGAATGATAAGCGTACCAAACGCAACCTTAGACGCATCGCCACCCAATTCGCTAATGATTTGCGCTTTGATTTCTGCACTTACGTTCGTGGTGAATCTAATACCGACGGGGTCCTCTCTTCTAATTGACGCTGTTTCATCAATTTGGAAGCCCGATAACGTGTGCATTTCGGAAATCTGTGTACTCGTTGCTGCGCTTGCTGATTTTTCCGTATTGTTTAACGTAGCAAGACCTAAAGTCAAGCATGAAGCCGCGCAAAGCGTCAAGGAAATAATTTTAAATTTTAATCCTTTCTTCATAGCTTTACTCCCAATCATCGCCCGGTTCAACAATATCGCCGTCAGACGCAGTCAAAACGTCAACGACTTCAAGATCAATCACCAAAATCTCTGGTTTTTTGTACTCGTTCATTTTGTTTCTCCGTTCTATATTTTTTATTTTTTATATCCTCGCATCGCCCTAAAATAACCTACTGTTTTAACAGTCCAAAAGGTTTTGCGTTATTTTTGTTTGCAGCATCTTATCAGATGACTGCGCAAAACTCGATTGCGTACGGGATAAGGCAATTTTTTGCCCTATCCCCTACGTTATTCATTTGTTAAGCGTTATTACTTAATAACTTCCGCACTCCGCGTCCGCAAAGTAAAGAATATTACCACCGAACTCTACGTCATAATCGTCGCAGCCGATATGCACTTCGTCGGCACCGTTGTAGTAAACGTACAAGGTATATTTTTCCGCCGCGCCGGAGTCTAATCCAACCAAAACATCGTTGGTTACGTCTTTGCCCGTGGAATCTCTGATTACGATATCCACTAAAGCACCCGCGTCAACACCGCCGTTTGCCAATATGGTTGCCGCCAATACTCTTTCGCCACCGTCGGTAAGCGTCCAAACGTAAATGTTGCCAAGCAAGCCAAATTCAAGCGCAAAATCAATTTTAAGGCATTGTTTGTCGGGATCTACAACCAAAGCAAGTCTCTTATCGTCAACGTCCGTGGTAGCTTCCAACGCAACCACAGCCACTTGCGTACCGTCTGCAAAGCCGTACATCGTCTCTTCGCCCGTAAAAAGGGTAGGAGCTACTTTATCGTCGCCGATTTTGATGTCCACTGCGGAAGGAAGTATGGGCACGATACCGTGCGTTACGTTTGCCAAATATGCCTTTACGCCAACTTGGCGCATTTGGATTTCCGTTACGTCGTTCGCCTTGATATATACGCGCAAGGTGTAAACAACGCCTGTTTCCAATGTGGAATTAACTACGTTTCCGTCTGCATCCAAGAATTGAATTGTTCTATCCAAAGGATTGCTGGAATTTGCGTTAAATCTAATATTGTCGCCCGCAAGAATATACGCGTCCGCGCCGTTGAGGTAAGACGAGCCGCTTAATACAAAGCCCAAGAGCCACGTCTTCGTGCTTGCCGCGTCGAATACGATTTGCACGTCCACGTAATCGTAATTTGCGGAATCCACTTTGATAGAAATTTTATCGTTCGTCGTTTCGCCTACGTATTGATATACGGTAGAGCCTGCCGTAAAGCCAAGCGCTTTTTCATCGCCATTGTAGA
>JAFTMQ010000030.1 GCA_017452305.1 Clostridia bacterium
TCTTTTCTGTCAAAGCAGTAATTGAGGTCTTTTTCATATTTTTGCGCGAGTGCGATTGCCGTCGCTACGGAAAGAGGGATCCCCTTATACGCAGGCCCGACGAGCGTTTCCGCTTCCAAGCCGTTGTCGTGAATGCACGCCGCGTAATATTCGCCGAGCTTTGCAAGCTGCTTGCCCGTCTTGTAGTTGCCCGTGTTGATAAAGTAGGGGGCAAGCCTGCCGCTCTTTAAGGTAAATTCGCCAAAACGCAAAACGCCGTTGTTGACCATAAAACGGATAAATTCTTCTTTGTAGGTATAGGACATAGTTCTCGCTCCTTGTTTGTTATTCGTTTGAATTTCAATACACGAAAGGCTTTGCCTTTCCATGCGCTTTATCTTTGATTTAACTGCAACGTGCCCGTCAAGTCGGAAACGTTTGCTACGCCGTGCTTATCACACCAATCGTTTAAGCCCTTGATAATTTTGGGCATAGCGTAAGGGTCGGTGAAGTTTGCCGTGCCGACCTGCACCGCCGCCGCGCCAGCCATTAAAAATTCGATAGCGTCTTCCGCGCACGTAATACCGCCCATACCGATCACGGGGATTTTTACCGCCTGCGCCGCCTCGTACACCATACGCACCGCAATCGGCTTGATACCCGCACCCGAAACGCCGCCCGTGTTGTTGGCAATGATGGGTTTTCTGCGCTCGATATCGATTGCCATACCCGTCAAGGTATTGATGAGCGAAATGCAATCCGCGCCGCCGCGCTCCGCCGCACGCGCGTTTTCGGCAATGCTCTCTACGTTGGGGGAAAGCTTGACGATAAGCGGCGTGGTTTTGAGCGATTTTTTCGCTGCGCGCGTTACCGCTTCCACGCTTTCGGGCTTAATGCCAAACGCCATACCGCCGCTTTTTACGTTGGGACAAGAGATGTTGAGCTCAATCATATCCACAAGCCCGTCCAAGCGCGCGCAAATTTTTTCGTAATCTTCCAACGTCTTGCCCGCGACGTTGGCAATCACGCACGTGCCCGTCGATTTCAACCACTCCAAGTCTTCGGCAAGGAAGTGCTCCACACCGGGGTTTTGCAAACCAACCGCATTCAAAATCACACCGCGCGATTCCGCAATACGGGGGACGGGATTGCCCAAACGAGGCTCTAACGTCATACCCTTTGTCGATACGCCGCCGATTTGCCCTACGTCGTAAAGCTCGTTAAATTCACGGCCAAAGCCGTACGTGCCCGACGCCGCAATGACGGGATTTTTTAAGGTAATTCCGCAAAGATTAATTGATAAATTCGCCATAACATTCTCCTCTTCGCTTTATCTATCAATGGGTGCGTTGCAACCGCTTAAACATAAGGATAAAAGAGCATTTCGCGCTTCCGCCACGTCCTCCACAAATCCGAATGCCAACACTTTTTTGTCTTTTAATTCGATATACAGCTTGCCCCACGTTATTTTTAACGCGCCAAACGGGCAACGATAGGTAACGTCCAAAATTTCGTTCAACGCGTACATGCCCGTGGGTAATTGCAATTTTTCGTCTTGAATACCGACGATTTCATCGGGCATTTTTTTCCAATTTAAAAAACAAATTGCGTCCACCGCGCCTACTGCCACACCCAACGCCGTCAAGATAATAGCGGGGATAATCGAATAGCCGCCGAGTACGAAAAATACCACGCCGCCGCCAATAAGCATTAAGCCAACTGCGAGGAAAACGACGAACAAGGGCATAAGCCCTTTTTGTTTACGCGCAATCACTTCCATAGCTTATAAAACGACCTCCTTGGCGTTAAACACCGGTCCGTCCTTGCACACGCGCGCACGTTGCCCGTTCGTTTGGTCGCAAACGCAAACAAGACATGCGCCGATGCCGCAGCCCATTCTTTCCTCTAAGGAAACGTAGCAAGGCAGGTTTTCTTTTTCCACAAGCGCTTTCAACGCACGAAGCATAGGCGTAGGCCCGCACGCAAGCACCACGTCGGGACGGTTGCCCTTTTCAAGGTCCGCCGCAAACGCTTGCACCGCATTCATTTGCGCGCCGTAGCTGCCGTCGTCCGTCACGGCGATAAATTTTTGCGCCTTGGCAAATTCTTCCACACCGCAAACCGCGCCGCGGTTACGATAACCGATATACGCCGCAATTTCTTTTGTGTCCTTGTATGCGCGCAAAACGGAAATGAGCGGGAACACCCCCACACCGCCGCCGACAAGGGCAACTTTTTGCTCCGTATCTTCAACGTAGAACCCATTACCGAGCGGCATTAACACGTTTAAACGCGTACCTGCCCCCATATTTTTGAGTTTTTGCGTGCCCAAACCCTTGATTTGGTAGCAGAAGGTAACCTCGTTTCCCTCCGTCTTGCAAATGGCGATGGGACGGCGCAAAAGGTGGGTGCCGTCAATGGAAATATTACCAAATTGCCCCGCGCGCACGCAAGGCGTTTCGCCGAGGTCAAAGGTAACCGCAAAAATGTTGTCTGCAATTTGTTCGTTTTTGGTGATAGTTGCGATATAATCTTTCATAAAAACACCTGTTTTTAAATGCTGAATGCTGAGTGCTGAATTGTGGCTGTTATTTTACGCCGCCCGTTTAAGAAGGGTAAAACGGCGTAGATGCGAGCAAGACGCGAAGGGCGCGGAAAACTTGAAGGAGCGTACATAGACGTACGTGACTGAAAGTTGCCACAGCCCGACAAAGTATTGCGATGTATATACGTCGTTTTAGCCCATGCGGCCGATAACGCCCGCCAAATCCCTCTGCATCGCAATGCACGCTTCGCGTGCCGCCTCGTAATACGTGCCGCCGTTTTTCTTATAGGCGCACAAAATACCGCGCGAGTTGTTGACGACGCCGCCAAGTCCGTTTCCCTTAAAGCAGCTTTTGAGCATTTCCGCCTTGCCGCCTTGCGCGCCGTAGCCAGGGATCAGGAAGAAGGTGTGCGGCAACACTTCGCGAAGACGAGCCGCCTCCGCAGGATGGGTTGCGCCGACCACCGCGCCAACCGCGGA
Organism: Clostridia bacterium; assembly: GCA_017452305.1. Lineage (GTDB taxonomy): Bacteria > Bacillota > Clostridia > Christensenellales > Borkfalkiaceae > Scatosoma. The sequence continues at coordinate 3,005 of JAFTMQ010000030.1, forward strand.
ATAGCCGTATTTGCCAACCGTGCTCTCCCCCCATTTTTCCACCAAACCGCCCACGTACTCGTACATGGGTACTCCATTTTCCAAAATTACGTTTTGAATTTCCGCGCCCGAGGGGTTGGAAGTCTTCACCAAAACGAAGATACCTTTGTCGTGCTTTTCGCACTCTTCTACGAACGGCACAATGCCGTCCGAGCCAAGATAGCCGTTGACGGTGACGTAGTCGGACGGGAAGGCTTTAAGGGGATTTTCGTTGACTTGCGTTTCGCCGAGGAATGCCTTTGCATAGCAAGCCGCCGTCGAGCCGATGTCGTTGCGCTTTGCGTCCGCGATAACGTACAAGCCCTTATCTTTGGCGTATTTCAAGGTTTCGTAATACGCCTTCATACCCGCCGTGCCGTACATTTCGTAATACGCGATTTGCACCTTGACGGACGGTACGATGTCCGCGATATTATCTACAAGCGTTTTGTTGAATTCCAAAACGCGCTCCGCAACGTCCTCAAACGTCTTTGCGCCCGCCTTCATATCGTCGGGAAGATAGTCAAAGAGGGTATCCAAGCCCACACAGGTGGGATTTTGGGTTGCGATAATGCCGTCGATAAGTTTATCGGTAATCATAGTTTTTACTCCTGGTTTTTTTATTTATGTTCGCCAACTTTTATAAAACGGTGTAGATGCGAACAAGACAAGGCGCCGCGAGCACATTGTAGGGAGCGTACTTTTTCGTACGTGACCAAAACGCGCGGAGCGGCAACGCCGTATTGCGAAATATATACGCCGTTTTACGCTTGATACTTGATTTCGCCGTCCACGATCGTATATTTCACCGCGCCATACAATTCCGTGCCGCCGAAGGGATTGTTCTTGCCCTTGCTAACGAATTTCTCTGGCTCAATCACCCACTTTTCGTCCAAGCTTGCAATCGTGAAATCGGCAACCTTGCCCTCGGCAATTTCGCCGCCGTCAAGTCCCAAAATGCGCGCGGGTGCGGCGGACATTTTATCCGCAATTTCGTTCAAGCTCAACACGCCCGCCTTGTAGAGGTTGGTTATCGCAAAGCCAAACGACGTTTCAATGCCGCTAATACCAAACGCCGCGACGTCGTATTCCACGTTTTTATCGTCGATATGGTGGGGTGCGTGGTCGGTAACGATACAGTCGATCGTGCCGTCCTGTAAGCCTGCTAAAATCGCTTGCTTGTCCACTTCTTCGCGAATGGGCGGATTGACCTTGGTATTCGTATCGTAGCCCTTGATAATTTCGTCCGTAAAGGAATAGTAATGAGGGCACGTTTCCGCCGTTACTTTGATACCTGCCCTCTTCGCATCGCGAATCATACGCACGCCGCTGTACGTGGATACGTGGCAGATATGCACGGGACAATCGAGCGTTTCCGCAAGGGAAATTTCGCGCGCGATAATGACGTCCTCCGCGCTTCTCGGAATGCCGCGAATGCCCGCTATCGTTGCGCTCAACCCCTCGTGTACCGAGCCGCCATCTACGAGGTCTTTGTCCTCACAGTGGCAAAGACAGAGCATATCAAAGCCCTTTGCATATTCCATCGCAAGACGCATAAGCCGTGCGTTTTTGACGGCTACGCCGTCGTCGGAAATCGCGACTGCGCCCGCCTTTTTCATGCCCGCAATGCCTGCCATTTCCTCGCCCTTTAAGCCCTTGGTAATTGCGCCGACGGGGTGGATTTTGCAGAGGTTGACCTCTTTCGCCCTCGCCTTGATATAGGTAACGACGACCTTATTGTCGGCAACGGGGTTGGTGTTGGGCATACAGCAAACCTGCGTAAAGCCGCCCTTGACCGCCGCCCTTGCGCCGCTTTCGATGTCCTCTTTTTTCTCGAACCCCGGCTCGCGAAGGTGGACGTGCATATCAATCAAGCCGGGGAAGACGTGCAAGCCCTCCGCGTTGATTTCCTCGCCGCCGTTTGCGGGGATATTATCGGCAATTTTGACGATTTTTCCGTTCTCGACAAGAATATCCTTCTTTTCAACCGTGTCTTTTAATACTACGCTTCCGCCGCGAATAATCATAAGCCTTGCTCCTTTCTGTATTCGTTCAAGAGGGTGAGCGCCGCCATACGCACCGCTACGCCCGAAAGTACTTGGTCTTCAATGCGGCTGCGCTCGTGGTCGATTACGCCGCTCGTGAGTTCTACGCCGCGGTTTACAGGACCGGGGTGCAAGATAATTGCGTTAGGCTTTGCCAAAGCGAGGTGGCTTTCGTTTACGCCGTAATTCGCCGCGTACTCGCCAAGCGAAGGGAAGTTGCCCGCCTTTTGGCGTTCGAGCTGAATACGCAAGCCCATCACCACGTCCGCGCCGTCAAGCGCTTCTTCGCGCGAGGCGCAAATTTTTGCGCCGAGCTTATCCAGCCCCGTAGGGATAAGGGTGTGGGGTGCGAACATCGCCACCTCCGCGCCCATCGTTTTCAAACCGAAAAGGTTAGATTTTGCCACACGCGAGTGCTTGATATCCCCCAAAATCGCGACCTTCAAGCCTTTGAGCGAACCGAAGGTTTCGCGCATCGTCAACATATCCAAGAGTGCTTGCGTGGGATGCTCGTTAATGCCGTCGCCCGCGTTGAGCACGCCCGCCTTCACCGTCTTGGCAAGAAGGTAAGGCGCACCGCCCATAGGGTGGCGCATAACGATAAAATCGTTTCGTTGCGCGTCGAGGGTTTTGCCCGTATCGACAAGCGTTTCCCCCTTGGCAACCGAAGAAGTGCCCGCTTGGATATTCACGGTTGTCGCGCCGAGATATTTCGCCGCTTGTTCAAAGCTCGTGCGTGTTCTCGTACTGTTCTCATAGAAGAGCACCGTCACCGTTTTACCGTCTAAATAGTTCATTTTCTTTTCGCCGCGCTTGATACGATTCTTGAAATCCTGAGCCAAATCGAGGATTTCCGTAATCTCCGCCTCGGACGCGTCGATAAGCCCTAACAGGTCTTTTCTTTTGAGCATAACCTTCTCCTTATGATTTTGCGGATTGTTAAACATAAGTTTAACACCGTTTTATTCCATTGTCTATTATAGCACGATTTACTGATAAAGTAAAGAGTTCAAACGCCGTTTTTTGGCATTTGAACTCTTTTTATTAAAAATCAATAGATTTTTACCAAGCGGAAACCCACCTTGTCGCAAGAGGTGAGCACGTACTCCACCTTCCCTCGCCACGTTTTGAGGGGGAAA
>JAFTMQ010000031.1 GCA_017452305.1 Clostridia bacterium
AAGCCAAGGAAATAATATTCGTCCACTCTGTCTGCGCTGCGGAAAGGATATTGGTCGTATTGAATATACGGTGCGCCCGTCGCGTCCATAAAGCCGCGCAAATATTTTTTATAACGAGCAATCAATTCTTCGTCGCTATCCTTTTTCGCGCCGTAGCCCTCGTCGCCCTCTACCAATTCGGGGTAACGAACGTCGATGTTTCTATCGCCGTTTGCGTTGATGCCCGTACCCGCCGTGATGGGGTTAAGGTTGTATTGAATATACGCCTCGGGGCAAACGCGCTTAATAGAGCGATAAACTTGACCGTAGTTTTCCGTGTGGTACTTGAAGGGTTCGTCGCCGAGCATAACGCCGTAGAAGGCTTCGTGGTCTTTATAGGGCGCCATATATTCGGCAATCTCCGCGTCAAGGTCTGCTTCGGTGGCAAATTGCTTGCCCTCGCCGATTAAGCCCACCGCATTCGCTTGCGAGGGTTTGGATAAGCCTTGGATACGGGGATCCATCAAAATCACTTTATCAATCCCTGCTTCCAAGCAGTTGTCCATGACGCGCTTGGTTTCACTCGTTTCAAAATCCTGACCGCTGTAAGGCGCTGCAGACTGCGGGAAGTAAATGGTCATGCCCGCGTCCTTGTACTCTTTAATTCTTTCTACCGTCTTATAATCCTTACCCGAGGAATAATCCACGCCGTCAATATTCCAACCGTCGATTGCCGCAGAATATCCGTAGAAATCAAATTGTAAAGTAGAAGAAGAATAGTCGGGCGCTTTTTTGTTAGCTCCGCAGCCCCCGAAAAGGGTTGCCGCGGAGATTGCCGCCATAGCGATTGCTAAAATTTTCTTTTTCACGTTATCCTCCATTATCAGCTAAGCGCTTTCGTAACCAAATCGATTGCGTAAATGCTGCCGATTTTCGTATAAACGGGATAGATTTTATCAAGCGTTATCGCCGTGTTATATCTACCGTACATTACGATGTTTCCGCCGTCAATAAGATCGTGCAAAGCAACCGTAGCTTCGCTCCACTCGTATCTTACCACCTCTTGCTTGGTGTCGAGGTTGATGAGCATAATATCCAAAACGATTCTGCCCTTCGTCGTGCTTTCTTCTTTCACCGTCTTAATACCGACAACGTATCTATAATGCACGCCGTCCTCTAAGCCTCGGATAGAAAGAGGCGAAACCGTCGTCCCTGCGCTATCCGTCGTACCGTCGGTTTGATAAGCCTTCGTGCCGAACTGTTTGCCTACGCGTCCTTCTGCGTCGGGACGGGCAAATTCTATCTTGTTCGGGCCGAGGAATGAAAGTCTTCCGCCGTCGGTGTCCGAAAAGAGGTCGCCGTTTTTCTTAATCATACCCGTATGGATATACAAGCCTTCGTTGCCGTCCGTAAGCGAGGAAGTTACCTTATCCACGAACAATGCGATTTGCGGAACGTTCTTGCCCGTGAAATCGACTACGACGTAAGTGCCTGCGCCATAGTTGCCGTTATACGCCACGTAAGGCACGTCGTCGTTAGTAATTTCGTACCAATTCTTTTGGTAGTAGCCTTCCTGCAACTGTATCTGCATATCGTCGCTTACCGCTTGTGCACCGTGCAACGTAACGTTATTTTCCGTCAAGAATGCTTGCGCCTTGTTAGAAATTTCCGGCTCGGCTGCGCTGATAAGAAGCTGCACGTTGTCGATATAGATTGCCTCACGCGAAAGGAACTTGCCCTCCGTCGGCGTAAAGCTAAGTACAAGACAGTAGCCCTTGCCGTTGTAAACGTCGGAGTTTCTCATATACATTTCGCGCGTGATCGTCAATTTCGTCCACGTTTCCGCGGGAACGCTGCCCGTGTAATCCAACTTAATCGGCTTCTTGTCCTCGGGTCTAAACGCGTACGTCGTAGCTTTTAAGGAATACACCTCGAAGGTGATACCGCGCACACGGCTGGAAAGGAATACGAATTCCAAGAAGCTTCTGGAAATACCGAAGTCAACCGAACCCGATTTACCGTCGATAGTATAGGCTTGTATGCTTCGCGCGCCTTCCTTTACGTATGCGGCTTTGGTATTTTCCATAATACCCGCATCGGTAGGCCCTGACATAATCGCACCCTCTATTTCAAAATAGTCGGGCGCAACCGCGTTGTCCAAATCGTACATAACGCGCACGGAAATTGCGCTTGCACGCACACCCTCTTGTAAGGGATCGAAGTACAGTGTGTATTTACCGGTCTTCGTGTATTGGAAAGAGCCGTCTGCACCGATTGCCACTTCCTCGTGGTTGGGGTCATAAACGATAAATTCGTAATCGCCGTCGGGGATATCAATATAATCGCTTACGTTTACGGTTACGTTCAAATCATATTGCTTAATATAGGAAGATTTAAAGGAAGCCGCCTTATCCAACTCGTAAATATCATCCAAGTCGGTGATAGGCAAATGCACCTTATCCAAAACGGTGGGCAAGCCGTATCTTCCGTACAATACGATGCTACCGCCAAAATAATCGTTGTCCAAATCGAGGTTGCCAAGCCCGTTCGAGGTCGTATATTTTTCTTTATAATCGAACACTCTTTCGCCCGTCGTCATATTGATCAATATAATACGCGCGACGACGTAGGTGCGGTTCGTTTCCTCGAAGCCGACGATATATCTATAAGAATCCGTATCACTCAAAGCGTGATAACTCATAGCACAAGGATCTTCTATCGAGCCCAACGCTTTCATTCTCGCTCTGTTGTCAAATTCGGGGAAGCTTGCCTTTTGCGGCCCAAAAACCGTCAAACGGCTCATATTGAGCTTGGTGGTGTAGAAATCCTTACCGCTGTTGTTGGTGATACCGTTGGTGAAAATAATACCGTTTTCGCCGTCCGTAATGCTAGGGGTAACCTTATCGCAGAAGAATGCCACCTGCGGCAAGTTCTTGCCCGTGAAATCTACCATCATGTACGTCTTTTCGCCGTAGCCAACCCCCTCTTCGCCGTTGAATGCGATATAGGGCGTGTTGTTGTTGACGTAGGAATTAAAATAACCCGAATCCAACGCAACCTTGCCGTCGGGGGAAATTAACGTATAATCGTGGGCGGTGATGTTGTTTTCTGCCATCCATTCCGCTGCGCCCTCCGCTAAAACCTGCTCGGGACGGACGGTAATCTTAATATCCGACGCCAGCTTTTGCCCGTCTTCCGTTTCGATGGCGAACGTAACAATGTGGTCGCCTACTTCCGTGAAGGTGTATTCCGTCTCACCGCTAAGATCGATTTGTTGACCGTTAATTTGCAATTTATTAATGAAGAAATCGTAGCCGTAGTAGGATTTTACCATCAAGTTGAGGTTTCTTTCCAAAACGCCGAATTCCATCGTGTCGCCTACGCGATATACGACGGTAGGAAGGGTATATTGCCAAGTAACCTTGGGTACGGTTACGTTGATTTTTGTAGAAATCGTGCCTTTGTTATCCCCCGATTTTACCGGGTAGGTAATCGTTTATTCCCCCGGCACTTCCGTCGTCCATTGGAAATAATCACGCAAGTCTCGTTCTTCGCCCGTTTCCTCGCATCTTACGACAAGCGAATAATCGTCCTTCGTTTCGGGATCGATATATTCGTCGAGCATGATGGGCTCGCCAAGCACTATTTCCGTCAAATACCCCTCGTTGAACGCAGGGCCGCTGCTGCCGCCGCAAGCCACGGCAAACGCCGCGAATGCGAACATCAAGCACGTCAATAATGCCAACCAAAATTTTCTCATCACTGTACCTCCTTATAAGGTAATATAATCGCGCCCTCGCCTGCGTGTAAGCGGATAGACAATTTTCCCCCTTCCAACGCAACCGTTTGCCATTTGCCGTTTTGGTAAACGTCGGCAACGTTATAGTTTTCGTTAAATTGCATTACCGTAAGCTGTTTTTCTTTTTTATATTTCTTCGTGTAACGCTGAATATCCGTCGTATTGACGGCGCAATACATATATTGCTTTTTCTTTTTATCGCAGAGCTCCGTCACCATAACGACGTCCTTATCCGTCTCTACGCTCGTTACCTGCGACAGCTCGCCGCCGCGGATAAGTTCCAAATAGGTAGGTGCGGTGCAAAGCGGGATTTTTAAGAAAAACGCGTTGCTGCAATAGGCAAAATCCCACATTAAAGGCGCAAGCTGTTGCAGTTCCTCATTTATTTTTTGCACGTGATACCACGTCTTCGTCCTTTCGCCATTACGCGTCATCAACGCTTTGCCGTCGATAAACATTTCCCCGTTCGTGCGGTTCATTTGTTTCGTCCAATAGGTGAAATAGGAATATTGCTTTACGCCAAACGCGAGCAGAACGTTTTTTTGGAATTGCATCTCCCGCTCGTTCGGCAACCAATGCCAGTGTTTTTTGCCGATATCCATCGCAAACGATTGCATAACGATATGCATTTCTACGCCGTAGCGTTTGCACACCCTTGCCACGCACTCCAAGCCTGCAAAATAATATTTGCGAATATGCTCTTTATTGGGGGCGTATTGAAACGGATAGGTGTCCATCATGAGATGATCGGCGCCCGTTTCTTCTAAAAACGTAGCCAAATACCCTTCGTAGGTTTCCGTCAAGTTCTTTTGCGGAACGCAAATAGAATAAGTAAGCGAGCCGTGCAAAGGATTTAAGTTACAGTGTACGAAAATGCTTTTATCTACTCTGCTTACCGAACGGAAAATCTGCCCCACCGTTTTTAAGTAGGGGTGGAAGGGTTCATCGCGTAACTGTATGCCGTAAAACCCCTTTTCGTGACGGTAATCTTGAATACAGCTGCGGATAAAATCGTCCAATTCCGCCTCGTTTGCAAAGCGTTTCCCCTCGCCGATGATGCCGCCCTCGATTAAAGATAAGTCGAAGATACGCCTATCCACGAGAATGACTTTATCAATGCCTGCCTCGACGGCACGCTCCATACCAAGCTTGGTTTGGCTGTTTTCCCAGCCTTCCCCCTCGTAGGTTGCCGTGCCCTGCAAGAACAGGACGTTGAACCCGCAATCCTTGTATTCTCTATACTTCTCTACGGTGCGAAAATCTTCCGTATAGAAGGTTTTATCGTCAATCCACCATTCGCCTTGGGGCGGGGGCGAATACCCGTAAATAGGATATTCCCGCCCTGCGTTTTTTTTAAGATATTGCTTATAAACGCTCATTAGCCCTTCAATCCCCCCGTCGTCATGTTCGTCAAGATAAGCTCTTGCGTGCACGCGTACAATACGATAACGGGGATACACGATACAACCGCCGCCGCGAAATAGATGGGCGTAGAGTCTTTTTCAAGGAAGGCGTCCGCCTTGAAGGTGTACATACCGTATGCCAAGTTGGGATAATCGCGCAAATAGACCATACAAACGGAATAGTTATTCCAAACGTTGATGGCTTGCGTAATCGCGATTGCCACCAAGCAAGGGATAACCTGCGGAAGCACGATTTTAAACAAGATAACGAGGTTGTTTGCGCCGTCCATTTTTGCCGATTCCGAATAAGAGCTGCTTACCCCTTTGAAATAGCCGTAAAGCACGATGAAAGCAAAGTCAAAACCGCTTGCCCACATAAGCCAAATCGTTGCAGGGTTGTTGACCAAATTCAACGACATCGCCAATTTATATGCCGCGGGGCCCGCACCGATGATGGGAATGGTGTTTGCGAAAATAACCACCGCATACAATACTTTACTGCCGGGGAAACGGAATTTTGCCAAAGCGTACGCAAGCATTGCGCTTGAACATACGTTTACCGTTACGTTGACCACCAAAATCCAAAGGGAGTTAAGGAGCATTGCAAAATATCCGTACGTCGTCCCGTCGATACCCGTCGAACGGAAGGACGTGAATACTTGTACGTAGTGATAGAACAACGGGTTCTTCGGCAACGCCAAGCCGTCGTTGGAATATTCTTCCATGGACTTCAAGGAATTGATAATCGCCCAAACGAGCGGATACAAATATACAACGGCAAAAATGGCAAAGAGTACGAAGAAAGCGATATAAATGACTTTATCAATCGCAGGAGTATGTTTAAATTTTAATTTATCCATATTATACCTCCACGTTCTCCGACATTTTTTCCAAAGCCCACTTACCCACCAATACAATGGGAAGGGTGAACACCGTCAAAACAAGACCGAGCGCCGCAGGATAACCATAGCTTTTTACCGTACCCTTCGACAACTCGTAAGTGAGTTTGAATAACTGGAAGCCGATGGTTGACGTTCCGTTGTCGCCCATACCTTCCGTGAACAAATATACGTTGTAGTCGCACGTAAACACACTGCACAACGCAAACGTGAGCAAGGTGCAAATCGTTGACCAAATACAAGGAATAGCGATAGCGAAAAGTTCCGTACCAAAGCTTGCGCCGTCCAATTCCGCCGATTCAAAAAGCTCGGTGGGTACGCGGGTATATGCGCCCGTCAATACGGCGTTATTCCCAACAATGCCCATGATTGAGCGTATGATAACGAGGGTAGGGAACGCTGTGTTTGGATCTTTTAAAAACCCGTTTCTATACGCGAGGTCAGAGACCTTAATCCCCATGGCGTTACAAATCGCCATAATCGGGCCCGAATAGTCCACCATTTGTCTTACGAGCAACGTCCAAATAATTGCGCCCATCAAGCTGGGAATGATGTAGATAAGTCTGAATATGTAATGTCCGATAATCTTTCTCGTCAATACGTAGGTGGTAATCAGCCCGACAGGGAAGATAATCCCCTCGCCGATAATCCACAAAATAAAGGAATTTCTAAGCGATTCCCCTAAGTTGATGCCGAACATATCCTTATCCACAAACGCGGTATAAACCGTTTTGAAATTATTGAGGGTGAAACCGCCGAGGTCGTTTTGGAACGCAAGCGCGATAGACGACGCGTTTACGTACACCCAAAACACCAAAAACTGTGCAACGGGGAAAAGCACGAGCAAATAGGCGAACAAGAAATCCTTGCGCTCTAATTGCGAATAATTCTTCTTAATATAAGCGGAAAAGCCCGAACTTTTCTTGCTGTTCGTTTCTTTTTTAATTTCGCAGTTTGAATCCAAAACGATTTCTTCTTCGGATTCTTGTGCGGTTATTTTATTCTCTTCCATGGCAAACCTTCTTGAAAAAATTTACAAACCACTACGGGTTTTTCTTTTATTTTCTTATTAAAAATAAGAAATTTGTACGGCTTTGAGAATGGCGTTTAAAGCGACGCCACCTCTTTTATCCGCACCGCTTATCACGGCTTATTTCAAGCCTGCATTTTGAAGCCAGCTATCCCAATTCTTAATAATGTTTGCAACCTCGTTCGCTTGGAAGGTCGTCGCTGCGTCCGCATATACTTGAAGATCTGCGTCCTCTTTCTTCGTACCATTCATCGTGTAAATGGTCGCTCTGCTGTTCGACGCGATATCGAAAGGAAGGTGGGAGCTCGTCGTGAAGAAGCGTTGGAAATTGAGTTGTCCTCTGTAACCGCGCGCGCCGGTAATCGTGGACACGAACGAGAAGTATCTATTTGCGGTAACCTTGGACGCGTTGCGTACAAATTTGTATTCCGACGTCGTATTTTCAAGCGCACAATAAGGGGACGCGCCGTTGCCTTGTACGTTGAAGGTTTCCGCATAATCGTCACTGCTCATCATACGCAAGAACTTGCTGACGATATCCATCTTCGTCGTGCCTTTCGTTACGTATGCAACGTGTTCGGGGCCTCTCGCATAGGTTAAACCTCTTGCTCTTGCCACTTCTTTTGCATCTGCTTCCGCGAGAGTGATATCCTTGTCCGTCTTTACTTTTTCGATAATTGCGTCGATGTCCATATTTTCGTCCACGCAATCAATAACAAAGGAAAGCAAGTCGTCGCATGCTTCTTCGCTTAAATTATAAGAGGTGCCTGCGCCGAAAAGCTTTGTACCAACTGCGGACATTACGGGATAGTTCACGAAATCGATGTTATGCAAATAATTTCTGTAATTCAGCTTTACTTCGTTAAGCATCCAGTCGCCGTTGAACATAAACACCGCGCCGTTGCGGTTGTTACCCATAATTTTCGCCTGCGCTTGGTCTACCGTTTGCGATTGGCTGCCGGGCGCAGCAATTGTCATATCGAACGTTCTGTATGCCACTTTGAGCATTTCATACATCGTTTGATCGTTGTAAACTTCTTGACATTCCGCGTCGCTCAATTGGATAACCTCTCCGTTTTCTCCCTTCTTTTGGAAGGACCAAAGCGTATCGAAGTAATCTCTATCGTATTGCGCAAGCAATGCATGCAAGAAAGTCAACGTATAGCCGTTTTGCCCCGAAACGTAGGTGATGGGATAGGTGCCCGACTTAATCGAGTTGCCCATCTTATCGTTACCGCAATAAATCGCCTCGAAACACTCGAACATTTCATTCGTCGTCTTGGGGATTTCAAGTCCGTATTGCTCTAACTTAACGGTATTGACAACCAAGCCGCCCGAGGTTTGCGCCCAACAATACGCGTATTGCTTACCTTCCGCGTCCGTCATATATCGCAAAATTTCGGGATCTAATTTTTCCGTAACCGTTTGGCTTTCTTCTTCGCCGTTGTAGTTAATTGCTTTTTGCGAATAAACGGTGTCGGCAAGATCCTCTACCAACTCACCGTAATCGCCGTTTACACCAACGTGGTCGGGTAAAACGCCCGAGGTGATGTACAAATCTACGCCGACGTTTTTATACCCGAGCGCCAATTCTTTAACAACAACGTCGTCTTTGATATTGTTGTCAGGCGTCAAAATTTTTACCTTGTAGCCCTCGTTTTTGTATGCCGCCTCAAATTTATTTTTCAATGTATAAAGCCAATCAGTACCAAAACCTGCCTTTCTTACCTTAACGACAATTTCATTTTCAGCAGATTCTACCTTCCCGCCGGCAACGCCGCAGGCAGCCAAGCTCGATACGCTGCCGAATGCAAATATTGCACTGAGCAGGAACGTTGCTACTTTTGTACTCTTTTTCATCTCAATATCCTCCTAATTGATATCCTTTTTTTATTTTGCTAATGAATATTGTTTGTTTGCTATGGAAACATAGCAAACACCCCGCGGGGTGTTTTTTCGCGTTTTTCACGATTTTACGTAATCCTCATTCCGTTCCGTGCGTTAACGCGTATTTTTTGTTTTAGCCAAGCATGATTTCTGCAATCGCTTGAAAGTCCTCGTCCGTCAAGCCTACGTCCGTCCGCAAATAATTTTTGATAGCGGAAGAAAGCTTGCCGTCGTCCGTAGCGTAACATTCCATCAAACCTTGATATAACAAACCGATTGCCACGTAATTGTCGGGTACAGGCACGTAACCGTCGTCGGTGAAGTAATACTTGCCGTCCTCGTCTATTTTGATGTTGGAACGCCAACGCTTACCTCCCATCGAGAAACAGGTCAACTCGAAATCCTTATACAAATCGTCAAGGGAAACGCCCAGCATGCCGTTCAAAAGGAAAGCAAAGGTGCCCGTTCGGTCCGCGCCCGAAGTGCAGTGGAACAAAATCGGATAATTTTCCCTAACCGTGTAACGCTTGAACGCCGCGTACAACGCGTCGGCGTAGGCTTGTTGAAATTCCGCCGCTTCGTGCCGTTTTTCCTTGATTTGCTCGGGCGTTAAATTCTTATAAAAGGATTTGTCCTTCAACACGTAATCCCCTTGCATAATGCCCGACTGCAAGAAGCTAATTCCGTACGCTGCGGGAATAATGGACGTTGCATATTCCGATTCCGCGCGCAAATCAATTTCCGTTTTGACGCCCAATTCCACAAGAGCAGGACCGCTTGTCGAGCGCAACACCGCGCTGCGGTAGCTAAGTCCGTACTTGACCGTCTTTCCGCTTTCCGTCATCCAACCGCCGACGTCGCGGAAATTCCGAATATCATCTACGTTTAACGAACGCACGTAATTGCCTACCGTGAAAGTATCCACGTCGCTTTCCATGCCCGAGCTTGTTGCCACTTTCCAATAATACTTGCCCGGCATAAGCCCTTCCACCGTCACGTAAGTATCCGACGTTTGTGCTTGGAAAACAGGTTGGCTTAAATCCTCGTATTCCGAAATCCATACGTTGTAGCCTTGCAAACCCTCCCCCGTTCTCTTCCACGATAACACAACCTCGCCCGAAACCGGCACCGGCTTAAACATACCTCTGTTGTTGTGTTCATACAAGTATTTTGCAATTTCGCTTTTGTCCGTCAAGGACAGATAGGTTTGATAGACCGGGGGGGTACAGTCAATCACCGCACCGTTATGCGTATTGCATATAATTTTGTTCTTCTTTTCCATATTCCCACCTCCGCAAGAGGTAAACGCGCCGAAAACAAACAACGCACTGCATAATAATGAGGATATCTTTGTGATTTTTTTCATTTTCAACACCACCTTGCGGAAATATGCATTTTTACTTATTTCATAAACTATCCCACCGTTTGCAGAGAGTAATTTTGCTCTTTTTAATTTGCCTGCCGAAATTTAAATAAAAATATAGAAACTACGCACGCCAATAATACGTATATGCGTATGCGAAAGATAAGATTATACGCGCATTTTACGCTATTGTAATTTTATTATATCACAGAGCTACAAATTTTTCTTGCTATATTTAAGGAAAAAATAGTGATTTTTAGTGATTTGGGACTTGACAAGAGTTGTTTTAGGGTGTATACTAAAAGCAAAAAATTAGAAGAGGTGATAGCATGGCCAAGGCGAAACAACCTAAGATTATTGAACATAAAATGTCTAATATTAGCTTTTTATCCCCTACAGATGGGGTAAATTTCCACTGGTGTTATCAAAATGCCACCTCTTTGCACGAGCATGACTTTTATGAATTTGTTGTTTTTATTGACGGAAAATCCCGTCACGAGCACAACGCAAAAAGCTGTGTCGCACAAAAGGGAATGCTTTTTTTAATTAAACCGGGCGAATATCACCAATTTTTGGCATACCACAATAACGCGGCAAAGCATATCAATTTCTCGATTACACCCGAGGCTTTGAAAGAGCTTTCCGCCCTTATTTGGAAAGATGAAATTTTGCAAAAAATCGACGCTTGGGATATGCCCAACGGCTTAACCCTTCCGCAGGAAAATTTTACCTTTATTTTGAGCGAGTTGGAACGGTTAAATCAATATTCTATGGCGTCTAAAAACCTTTATGCCATCCTGAAAAATATCATCGTCATGCTGATGATTTTCCTCGTCGATCGGCTGGAAACTATCGAGCTGTTTTCCAATGATAAAAACCGCCCCGAATGGATGAACGATTTTTTAAAGACCTTAAACGAACCAAGCGTATTTACTATGAAATTAAAGGATATTTATCCGCTTGCGCCCTATTCGCAATCCATGCTCAACAGCTATTTCAAAAAATACGTTGGCACGACGCTCATTTCCTATATCACAACCCTTAAAATAAGCTATGCCTGCACTCTTTTACGGCATACCGACTCTAGCCCCTTGGAAATTAGCAACAAAATTGCATACGATAGTTTAAGCCACTTTAACCGCATATTTAAAAAAATCACGGGCAAGAGCCCCGTTGCATACAGAAAGCAACAGAGCCAATAATGCTGTTTTTTACTTTCAACGCGCACCTGCCCCGTGCAATTTATATTTTCACCGCTAAAAACAAAACAAATTAAACAAAATAGCGCCGTTTGACGGTTGCAAATAGAAAAAAGGACGTACGCGAGGTACGTCCTTTTTATTTGTTGCCTATTATCTAAAACCGATTTTTTTATTCAACGCGTACATGGTACGCCCATTTTGAATAAAAGCTTGTTTTAGTTTTCCTTTTTCTTGAAAAGCACAGCCGCCGCAACACCGAGCAATACGATGCCGCAAGAGAGCGTTTCTACGATGGAAGCACAGCCGCCCTTGTCGCTTGCCGCTTTCTTTTTGGGTGCTTCCGCAAGCGCTCTTTCAAATGCCTCAACCGCTTTATTAATTTCCTCCTCGCTGGTTGCGTTGTCGATTGTCTCTTTCACCATTTCATAAAGCCCGTTGATGGTTTCAATAACATCTTCTTCGTACAAGTCGAAGTCAATCGCCTTTTTCAAAGCGTTTACCTTTTCATCCGCCGCCGCTTTTTGGCTTGCCAGCACGTCCGATTCGATTTCCGTTTTGCTCTTGAGTGCGTCAATCGCCGCTTTCGCATTGGCTACCGCCTCGTCAATTTCCGCTTGCGAGCTTGCGCTTTCAATCGTTGCCTTTGCGGTAGTAATAATCGCCGTTTTTTCGGCGGCTTGCTCCACCAAATATTCTACGTCCGCTTTATAGCTTTCTACGTCCGCAATCGCGCTCGATACGAACACGGCCTTGCCGATAAGCGTGTCGATAACACCTTTTGCTTCGCTTACAGCCGCCGCAATTTCCTCTACCGTCGTCGCCGAAGCTACACCCTCTTTGCCCGCAAGGATTGCGTCCGCGCGCACCTGTGCCTGCTCTGCCAAGTAGATTACGTCCGCCTTATATGCTTCCATTTCGGCAATCGCCGCTTGCTTA
>JAFTMQ010000032.1 GCA_017452305.1 Clostridia bacterium
TCTACGACAGCACTAACCTTGCT
Organism: Clostridia bacterium; assembly: GCA_017452305.1. Lineage (GTDB taxonomy): Bacteria > Bacillota > Clostridia > Christensenellales > Borkfalkiaceae > Scatosoma. The sequence continues at coordinate 24 of JAFTMQ010000032.1, forward strand.
ACGGAAATTTGGATTAAGAACGCATTTGAAGCATTGGACGCTACGACGGAACATCGCTTTGGTTTTGACTATTGGGGCGATTTGACGATTGATAACTATAAGCTTTCGACGCCCACTAAAACGGTGTTTGAAACGGATTTCACCGGTTCGGCTTGGAGCGACGCTACGGGTGTTGCCGCTGCTGGCAAGATGTTCAACAACTATGGCGTTCCCGTATCCGTTGCGCAAATTGACGCAAGCCTTACGAAGACCGACCGTATCGTAACCGAATTAAAGGTTAAGTCGGACGAAAATAGCGCAAAGGCGTTCACGCTTACGGGCTCTGTAGATTTCAAGACGCTTGACAAGTTCGGTTTTGCAATGGGTCTTGATACGCAAGATCAAGCACTTGACGCAGACGGCGTTTCCTTCGTGTACTTCACGCAAGGCGTGAATGCGGGCGGAACAAACGTAAATTACATCAACGTAATGGAAAACGGCGAAGCTGTGGGCGAGCCCATCGAGGTTGGCGATATGGCTGGGTTATTCGATTTCTTTGATTTTGAATTTACGGTAGCAACGGACGGCACGGCAGCGTTTAGCGCGTTTGGCGTAAGCATTCCTTTGACCTTGAACCCCGACAACATCGACGGTTATTTTGCGCTCGCAAACTATGGCGACGCTACGTCGGAAATTTCCCTCGGCAGAGGTTTAAACATTATGAGCTTCGCATATAGAGCAAGCGAAGGCGCAGGCGTTGCTTCCAACTTCAATACGAATTGGCTTAACCCCGATAACTGGGAAATGCTTGCTGGTACGCCTGTAATGTTTGAAGACGTCACGCAAACGAAGGGTATCGTTGTAGAAGACGGCAAAGTACAATTTGTTGGCGTTGGTCACGGCTCGTATATCGGTACGACGCAAAAATATGCGGAATACGTTGTCGAATTTATCCACGAAGAATATTTCGATGGCGACAAGCCTAAGCTTGTAGATTCTTATGAATTAGGCTATTCGCCCCTCGCGGTTATTATCGGTATCGACGGCGCAGTGAGCGCTCCTAGCGGCTGGGCTGAATCGACGATGATCCTCTTCTACGAAAGCCATCTTCAATTACTCGACTTCAAGCAAGAATCGCTTTCCATTCAAGACTCGTTGACGAACTACAATTTCAGACCTGCTGAGGCAGGTGCTGTTAAGAGAACGGCAGTCAAGATGGTTGTCATCAATAAAACGGTTACCGTTTATTTGCAAGAACTTGTAGAAGGCACTGCTCCTACGGAAGAAGCTTGGGTAAAGGCGGCGGAATTCCAAACGGCAGATACCTATGGTAAAATTACCTTTGCGTCCACGGAAGCAGGCGTATTTAGCCTTGACGATATCCGTGTTACCCCGATTGACGATCCCGATCCCGCAGTTGTAGCGGCGAATGCAGCGGCATACGTAAGCTTCCAAGAAATCGCAGATGAGCATAGACCTATCACCCTTGACGCTCCCGTTATTACGATGAATGAAAGCGTAGTATCTTGGGAGGCAGTGGAAGGCGCAACGGGTTATATTGTAAGCGTAAACGATCAAACCACAGAAGTTGGCGCAGACGTTCTTTCCTATACGGTAGAGGCAACGGAAGTAGGCGATTATACGATTACGGTTGTTGCAAAGGGCAACGGCGAATGGATTAGCGACTCCGCGCAAAGCAACGCGATTTCGTTCACAATTGAACCGCCTAAGGCAGAGAAGAAAGGCTGTGGCAGCGTTGTTATGGACGGCTCGATTTTGATCGTTGTAGCGGCTGCTGGTATTGCGCTTGTTGCAAGAAAGAGAAAAGAAGACTAACGAATTTTCGGGGAAACCGAAGAGAATAATGAAAAGATAAACGGTAAGTTTTCCCCTCCTGTTCGCGGGAGGGGGGAACAAGCCGCTAAAAAAGGCGGTCGGGAGAAAGAAACGATGGCGATTAAAACGAATAAGAAAAATAAAATAAAGATAGCAACGTCCGCACGCGTAGCGATGTGGATTGCGTTTGGATTGTTCGTAATCTACGGGATTTCGCTTGTGTATCCGTTGCTTTGGTGTTTCTTAAACTCCTTAAAAGGTAGAGAAGAGTTTATGCAAGAGAGTGTTTGGGCTTTGCCTAAATATTGGTATATTGAAAATTGGTGGTATTGCTTAACCTCTATGGAATATCACGAGGTAAATATACTCGGTATGTTTGGAAACACAATTTTCTTTACCGTGTCGTGTACTTTTTTAAGTACCTTCTTCTCGGCGGCCATGGCATACATATTGACGAAGTATCCCTTCCCCGGAAGTAAGGCCTTTTATTCGGTTGCTTTTATTTTAATGATGGTGCCAATGGTCGGAAATACGGCAACGACATATCGGTTGGCGCACGAAACGCATCTTTACAATACGTATCTTTGGCCTCTTGTTACTTCTTGCGGTGGCTTTGGCATGGGCTTCGTGCTTCTTTACGGCTTTTTTAAGAACCTTTCGTGGTCGTATGCGGAAGCTGCATTTATTGACGGCGCGGGGCATTTTAGAGTGTTTTTCAACATTATGATACCTATGGCGATGCCGGCGATCGGGGCGATTGCCATCCAAGGCGCGATTGGTATTTGGAACGACTATTATACTGCGTATATGTATACGCCGGACAAAGTAACGATAGCGTTGGGTTTATACGGGATTCAGTCGCAAAATGACTACGGGAAGATTAGCTATCCGGAGTTGTTTTCTGCAATGATGCTGACGACAATCCCCGTGATTGTGGTGTACGCATGCGCACAAAAGTTTATTATCAAAAACACGACGGTAGGGGGCATTAAGGGCTAAAATGGAAAATTATAGACACAAAAGTGGAGAGATGTACAAATCTGGATGGGTTGCACCTCCGTCTGAAAAAAACGGCGGTAAGGATTATATCACCGAAGAGCGGTTAAAGGAAGTCCGCGAGGCGGGGATAAATTTAATGCAACCGTGTCATAGTAGTTTTGAGGACGCCAAACGCTTGGTGGAAGCCGCAGCAAAGTTTGACGTTGACGTAATCATTCCCATTGAAAACACCCTCAAAGAGGATTTTGACCCGAATAAAATCGCTTTTGAGTTAGAATATTATAAAAATAGTGAAAACGTGCTGGGGCTCAATTTGATTGACGAGCCGGGGCGTATTTCTTTCGACGTATTAGATAAAACTGCGAAAAAATTAAGACCGTATATCGGTGACAAGCTGCTCTACGTCAATCATATGCCAATGTATGCGACGGCGGGACAATTAAACGGCGGTTGGTGGTCGCCCTATGAAGAAGAATCTACTTCGGACGATTATTACGATTTTCTAAAATCCTTCTACGAGAAGGTGAAAGAGGTGGGGCTGGCGTCTTATGATTTCTATCCCTTCCGTCACGAAAAAGGAAGCTGTGATCCTCGTTATTTCGAGCAGATGTGTATAGCGAAACAAATTGCGTCCGAGCATGATTTGCCGCTTTGGAATTTCACACAAGTCACTTCTTGGAATCGCGACGCAGTAAGGAATATGACGTATAGCGAAATGGCGTGGCTGAATAACACCTCGCTTGCGTGCGGGGTAACGGGGCTGCAATATTTTTGCTATTGGACGCCCTTCGATAATGTGGAAACATTTGAAAACGCAATGATTTCGCGTGATGGGAAGCGCACGAAGCATTACTATTTTGCGCAGGATTTAAACGCGAAAATTGATAAGATTGCGCCTTATATTCTCGACGCGAAATTCGTTGGTACGATTCCGTATGGGGATACGATTTGTGCGTTCCCTAAAAGCTATGCAATTCGCACCTTCGGTAAACTTGATCGCTTTATGAGCGACGGTATGTTAATCGGGTGTTTTAAATGGCAAAAGAAAAATATGTATTTCGTCGTGAATACTTCGGTTATGGAAACTCGTTTGACGGAGCTTACTTTTAAGGAAGAAATCAAGGCGAAAGTAATCATTGGTTTTAATGAGTTCGTTTTTTCGGGACAGGTGCTGAACAAACCGCTTGGTGCGGGTGAGGCGATGCTCATCATTGAGGAATAAAGGGGAACAAGGATGAAAAGGAAATTGAACAAAATTTGCAGTATGGCTTTGGCAACGCTGTGCCTTAGTCTTTGCGCTTGCGGCGCGACGGACGATAATAGCGTCACCGTAAGACCTCAGCCTACCGTTATTACGAACGAAACCTATCAATCCTATTGGATGAAACAGCACGACTATAAGACGATGCCGATTGCTGCGTTTAACGGTATGGGACTTAAAGAGTATAACGCGCAGTATGCCGATATGGTGACGGAAGAACACTATGCGGAAATGGCGGCTTGTCATATCAATACGTCTTATGCGCTCTATGACAGTATCATCTACGCGGATCAGGTTGTCAAGGCGCTGGAATATGCGGAAAAATTCAATATTTCCTATCTTGCAATCGGTCCGGGTTTTGACTCGGCAACGGACGTAAATAAATTGGAAACGCAAATTTATAAGACTTTGATAAAAAATAAGCCGAAAGCACTTGGCGGAATTCTCATCAAGGACGAACCCAGCCGTTCGCACTTTGAGCAAATTGCGACCTCGCGTGCAACGTTTGAGAAGTTGCTCGGTAAAAATTTCTTATATCATTCCAACGTATTCCCCGATTATGCTACGGAACAACAACGTTATGGCAGCGGGGCTATCCCCGAGGGTGGATATTCCCACGAGCAGTACGTAGACGATTATATTCGTATTTACAACCCGCAAATCCTTTCGTTTGCTTACTATCCTTTGTATGAAGCTGGTATAATGCAGCTTGGCTATTTTGACAATATGTCTGTTATGCGCAGGAAGGCGGCGGAGGCAAAAATTCCATTCTGGTTCTACGTGCAAACTTGTTCATTTAGCGATAATACGCGTATCCCCAACGAAGCGGATTTGCATTGGCTCGTAAATACTGCGCTTGCTTACGGTTCAAAGGGTATTCAATATTTCACCTACGTAGTGCCTATTTCCTTCCCGGGAGGGGAACAGTTTGCAGGCGCAATGATCGACTTGCAGGGCAACCCTACGGAAGTGTACGGCTACGCGCAAACAATCAACAAGTTTATCACCGAGGTTGACGAGGTATTGATGTGCTCGTTGAGCAAAGGCTTGATGAAGTCGGGTACGTCGGCTTGCGGCGATATTCCCGAGAGGGATTTGGTTGCTTCCTATGGCGCGCTTTCTAGTGTAAAAGGGGAAAGCGTACTCGTTGGTTGTTTCGATTATAACGGAAAAGACGCGTACTACGTTGTCAACAACAGCGTCACGGAAGCTTGTACCGCAACCTTGAATTTTAGCAAGGCGGCAAGTGGCTACGTGCATAACTACGCGGGTAAAACGAATATTTCAAAGAAAAAATCGTTGGATATTGAGCTCGGCGCAGGGAAAGCGGCACTCGTGGTGCTTGATTAACGAAAAAACTTTATAAAACGTATGCTCCCGCGAGAATTTCTTGCGGGAATATATTTATCAATAAATCGGCAAAAAAATAGGTGCTTTATGAGACGGTTAAATATTGAAAAATTGCAAAAAAACTTAATAAAACGAAACGAAAATGACGTCGCGCGTGGGACGATTACCTGCTCGCAAATTATCGTCAATCAATGCGGGAAAAGGGTATACCAAGCGGACTTTGGCACAAATGGCGTTGGGGGTGCGCCCTTGGCGCATAATGCAACCTTCCGTATTGCGTCTATGACGAAAACTGTAACGGCATTTGCGGTTTTATTGGAAGTGGAGCGAGGGCGATTTGATTTGCAAGCGCCTATTACAAGTTATTTACAGGGGTATGAAAAATTGCCCATTGCACGCTTGGTTGACGGCGAATTGCAGACTACGGGTATCAATAA
>JAFTMQ010000033.1 GCA_017452305.1 Clostridia bacterium
GCGATTATTCATTCGGTTGGCGAAGAGTTGTTTGTAGAGTTTATGCATGGGAATTTGTTTTTACAGCCGTTTATTACCTGATTTGTTGGGCTTATCCCCAACTGTTCGTCGTCCGTAGTGATTACCGAGGCGTTTTTAAGCAAAGGAATCGAGTTCGGTTCGTGTGTGGCGGGGCTTTGTGCCAACGCGGGTATGGGGTTTGTCGTACTGTTAAAGAACGTGCGGAAGTGGAAACGCAACCTGCTTATGATTGCGGCATGCTATCTCATTGCGGTTTCCGTAGGGATGATTGTCAATCTGCTTGGCGTGGCGATTCCGTTTACTTGGTAAAAAAATGCCGTCAACGTGTTTAACATATGGCGGTTTTGCGTTATAAATATTTAGGATGAGGGGCGAAGAACGCCCAAAGGAGCATGGATTATGCAAGAAGTATTGGTAAAAGGTTTGGTGGACGGCGCGCTCTGTATCGAGCTTTCCGGGGATATCGATTTGGGGAACGCGGAAGAATTTTACACCGTTGTTTCCGAGGCGTACGCACAAACGCCCGCAAGCTTGCATTTTGATTGCGCGAGCTTGAATTTTATCGACAGCACGACCTTGGGTACGTTTGTCAAGATACTTAAAATGGCAAAGACGGACGGAAACGGCTTGCGCCTTTCCGCTTTGCAGCCGAAAATCAAGAAGCTGTTTTTGATTTGCGCGCTCGATTCTATTATGGAGATAGAATAAGATGGATAAATTTTTAGTTACCTTACCCTTGACGGGGGAATATCTTACGACGGTTCGTTTGACGACGGGCGGGCTTTGCGCGCTTGTCGGTTTTAACGTGGACGAAACGGAGGATTTTAAGGTTTGCGTTACCGAAAGTCTGCTTATTTTAAAGCGGAACGGTTACGACACGGCAAGCATTACCTTTACCGTGGGCGAGGCGCTCCGTTGTGAACTTGTCGGCGTGGGCGCGCGCGGTGAGAAAACGGACGCGTTTGAGGACGGTATTTCGAGTGCGTTGCTTTCCGCTTTGGTGGGGAACGTAGCGTTTACGAAAGAGCAAGAGATTGTGACGAGGATTGTGTTTGAAGGCTAATAGATGATGACGGACGAGAAGATGAGCGAGTTATTTGCGCGCTATAAAGAAACGGGCGACGTTGCCATTCGCAATCAAATTGCGGAAAAGTATCTTTACATAGCCGACATTCTCGCAAAAAAATTTACGGGGCGCGGTGTGGAATACGACGACTTACGACAAGTCGCCGCGCTTGCGCTTATCCGCGGCATTGACCGTTTCGATTCCGATATGGGTATGCAGTTTAGTACCTTTATCACGCCGACGATCACGGGCGAAATTAAAAATTATTTCCGCGATAAATCGCGTATGGTCAGGCTTCCGCGAAGATTAGGGGAAATTAGCTCGACAATCAAGAAATTCGCCGAAGAATACGAGGCAAAAGAGGGGGTAAAGCCGAGCGTGCGTAGGATTGCAAGCGCCCTTTCACTTTCGGAAGAAGAGGTTGTGCAGGCGTTGGAAATCGGCGGTACGTTTTCCTTGGATAGCATGGCGGCGGAGGGCGACGGCGAGAACGACCGTTCGCTTTACGCATTGCTTGCAAGCGACGAGGAAGCTTACGATAAATTTGAAACGAAGGAAACCCTGCGTGCGGCAATGCGCGATTTTTCGGACACGGAAAAGGCGCTTGTCAAATTCCGTTACGTAGAGGAGTTATCGCAGAGTGAAACGGCGAAGCGCTTGGGCGTATCGCAAATGTTCGTATCGCGCATGGAGCGCAAGCTATTGGAAAAGTTGCGCGATAAGCTCAAGGGCGCGTTTTAAGTGAGGTGGAAAGATGATATTCAAGATTGAAAATTATCTTGCCTTGCGCGAGGCAGCGGAGCAATTTACCGCCTTTCTAATCGAGAAAAAGGTGGATGAGGAGCGGGCGTTTGACTGCAAGCTTATCGTGTATGAATTGATAGGGAACGTACTCAAACATTCGGGCGGGAACGCGACGCTTTACGGCGAGGTAGAGGACGGCTTGATATGCTTAAAAATCGGGGCGGAAAGGCCCTTTTGCCCACCGAATACAGCGGTGTGCGCGGACGTATTGTCCGAGAGCGGAAGAGGGTTATTCTTGGTGCAAAAGCTGTGCGAGGAGCAAGCTTTTACCGCCGAGGGCGAATGGATTATCACCATTAAAAGTAAATAAAAGACGGAGCAAGTTGCCGATTAGGGCAAAGCTGTTCCGTCTTTTTTATTTGCATTGGATAAAACGTAAGATGATTTAGCGCAAAAAAAATCCCGACTTCCGTCGGGATTTTCATTTCAAGAGAGATTAGAGTTTCATCGAGAAATCATACATTTTTGCAAGCAATGCAGAGGGGATAACGTTTCTGTATTGTGCGATGAAGATGAATACTTTATTGAAGAACTTCTTGTTGTCGCCGCCTACTACGTATGCGGGGATTTCGGGCATACTAACCGTCTTCAAGATGTAGAGGTCGGTGAATTGCGCTCTTTCTTCTTTGGTAAGCGTGAGCATAAACGCGTCGAAAGGTCCTTCGGGTGCTTGCTCTTCTTCGGAAGCTTCTTCGGGAGCGCCTTCTTCTGCGGATGCTTCTTCCGTTGCAGGTTCTTCAACGGGAGCTTCTGCGCTTTCTTCCGCGGGAGCGTCTTCTTCTACAACTTCCGCTACGTAGATACCGGAAACAGGGCCGCCTTCATAAGGAAGAACCTCGATGTATTCTTTGTCGGTGAGTGCTTTGATGGGCTTTTCCTTCTTATTGCCCGTAAGCGCAATCCAAAGGATCGTCGCAAGGAATTGCGAGAAGGTGATGATGCCTGCAACGTAGGTGTAGATTTCATAATCTCTTACGTGGATATCCGCAACTGCCGCAAGGAGCGCCATACCGAAAAGGGTACCCGTTTGGAAGAAGAGAATGGATACGCTGATTACGTTGCTTGCTTTCTTATTGTTGGGATAGAAGCCGCAAAGGGAAGCAAAGCCTACTACCGTGGTCATACCCAAAATGAAGAGCATCGCGAATACTTTATATCTACGCGCTACGTCAAGTGCGGGAGCAACTTTCTCACCCAAGCGCGTGAAGGCAAGAATAGTGAAAGCAAGTACAGCAAACGAGCATACGAATTGTACGACGTAGAACAAGCTGCCAGCTTGATATTTTTGAATTAAAAGGAATAAGTAGAGAATGCAACCGATTGCCGTAAGCGCTACCGTCGTTACGTCGATAACAACAGCAACATTGGCTACATAAGAGGTAATCGTGGTGATAACAAGGGAATATACGGCGGATGCCAAAGTGAACGCATACACCGCGATAGTCGCAAACACTTGCGTTTTCTTTGCGCTAGAATCCTTTGCGGAAAGCACGATGGCAACGATAGCGACTGCAAGCACAACGAGCATTGCAACGATGAAGCAGCATACTGCATAGCTACCAAGACGCGTCGTTGCGGAAACGGGATCGCCAAGCATAGGAATGAAACCCCATTTTTTATAAGGGGAAGCAAACATTTGACCAAGCAAAGCGAAGGAAATGTGGGTGGATACTTTGTTTCCAGCAAACGTTTTGATGGGGAGGAAGAGCGCAATAAGACTCAACGCCGCAATCAAGATGGCAAAAACGCGATAACCTTTGTTTTTCGAGCTTGCCGTTTGTTCGTTAAGATTTTGATTACTCATAACAAAACTCCTGAAAATTATTTTTGAAATTTACGCTTCTTTCCATAGGAAAGGGGTATAAATTAACCAATTTATCACATTATAGCATTTTTTTATTTATCTGTCAATACTTGAAGGGCGGAAAAAAAATTTTTTTATAAAAAAATTATTTTTTTGGAAGAGACAAGAAGATAAATTCCGTGAAAAATACATGAAAACATAAAAAGACGTAAAAAAGTCTTGAAAAAAAATTCATTTTGCGTTATAATAAAGGATAGACGGAGCGTCGAGCCGTGCAATAGGTTCATAACGCACGGTAATTTTTTAGGAGAACAAGGATGTCCGAGTTAAAAAAGATTTGCCAAGGGATTGCGGAAAAGCTTTCGATAGAGCTTTTCTACTATGCGGAAAATACCCGTCCGAGCGACGTTCCCGTTTGCGATAAGCAATTCGAGGGAGTAACGGACGACGGCGCATATACCTATTTCCGTTTCCTGTATAGAAGCGTGGGGTATATCGGCTGTATCCGCGGCGCGGACGAAACGGCGCGTAACTACGCAACTCTTTTGCCCTCGTATATCGAAAGCTTTGCCGAGCGCGAGACCGAGCTTTCCAAAACCGAGCATTTAAAGCGGATTTTGGTTGGCGAAGCGTCAACGATGAGTATTTATAAATACTCAACCAAGTTTTCCGTCAAAGGCGCGGCTTGCTTTTCTATCGTCTTGCGTGTGCCGAAATTGATGAAGGAAACGCTTGCCGTTTTAGAGCAATACGGCGGTAACAGCCTTGACACGGCGCTACAAATTTCCGAGGAGCTGTGCGCGTTGGTGCGTTTTGTCAATGCGGAAACGGAGGACGGCTATCGCGCCTCTATGGACTATGCCGAGTTTTTGGTGCAATCCCTCAAAGAGGAATTGGGCATCGACGCGGTGGCGGGCGTTGGCCAAATCGTGCGCGAATTGAAAGACGTTTCCATTTCCTACGCGGGCGCGGAAAACGCACTTCGCTACGCGGACGTATTCGAGGTGAGCGGAAACGTACATTCCTACCGAGAATTTTTGCTTGTCAAAATGTTAGAGGACGTACCCGAGGGGCGGCTTTCCGAATACCTTTCTGAAATTGCCGACGAGCACTTTAAAGAAATTTTCGAGGACGAGGAAATGTTGGAAACTGCGGAAGCGTTTTTGCAAAGCAGCTTAAACGTCAGCGAAACCTCTCGAAATTTATATATGCACAGAAACACCCTTTTATATCGGTTGGATAAAATTGAAAAGGCGACGGGCTTGAATATTCGTTTGTTTTCCGACGCCGTTTCCTTCCGCGTGTTGACTGTTTTGTATAAATTGCTTAAAAAATAACGAAAGTATCCGTCGGGCGAGAGTTTGGACGGATATTTTTTGCCAAAACGGGAATAAACGGACGTAGTAAAAAGTAAGTTGTAGTTGGGAGGATTTTTATGAGTGAAAATCAAGAAAATACCACAAACAAAGAGGGTAAAAAAAGAATTAGACGCATACCTGCCCCCTTCGAACAGATAAAAAAGACGAAAGCGTGGCGCTTGGTGGCGTCCATCGTGGCGGTGATTGCGATTGCCGCGATTTCTTTCTCTATTGGGCTTTGCGTGAGTTGGTTTTCGTTGGATTCCGATATGCGTACCTTAATTGAGGTCAAGAAGAAAATCAATAAGGAATATTATCAAGAAATATCCAACGAGCAGTTTTACGGCACGCTCTTTGACGCCATCAATAGCGAGCTGTTGGACGATTATTCCGAGTATTTATCCCCCGAAGAGTTGAAGGCCTTGACGAGTGATTTGGACGGCAACCGCGCGGGACTTGGCGTGGTGATTTCCACACAATCGGAGAGCGGGGAAAAGCAAATGCTCATCACGCGCGTGTGCGGAAACTCGCCTGCGGAAACGGCGGGCATTACGGCGGGCAGCTATATCATTGGCTTTGGTGCGGACGAAACGAATATTACCTTATCCAAAGATTACGACGAGTTTTCCCGCTTTTTAGCGGATTACGAGGCAGGGGAAAAGTTTATCGTCCGCCTGCAAAAAAACGGCGTAGAGCAAAACGTGCAAATTAGCCGCGAGGAATACGTGGAAAATTACGTATTTTACCGCACGAACAAAACTGCTTATTCCTTCACGACGGGCAATTTTAGCGAGGCGATAGAAAGCCAAAACACCCTTGCTTGTTTAGACGACGATACGGCGTATATCCGCCTTATACAATTTACGGGAAACGCGGGAAGCGCGTTCACGCAAGCGATGCACGTATTTAAGGAAGAGGGAAAAACCAACCTCGTTTTGGATTTGCGCGGCAACGGCGGCGGGTACTTGAACACAATGCAGTCCATTGCTTCCTATTTTTGCAAAACGGCAACGGGAAATAGACCCGTGGTGGCGATTGCGGATTACGGCGAGAAAAAGGAAAGCTTCCGCGCGCCGAGAAACGATTATTACAACTACTTCACGGACGAGAGCCGCATTGTGGTGCTTGCAGACGGGGATTCCGCTTCCGCATCCGAGTGCCTTTTGGGTGCGATGCTTGATTACGGCGCAATCACGTATGCGGATATTTGCTTGACGGAAAACGCAAGCGGCGTGGCAAAGACGTTTGGAAAAGGGATTATGCAAAGCACCTACCTATTGAATTTGGTGGATCGCGACGCTATTAAGCTTACGACGGCGCGGATTCTTTGGCCCTTGTCTAATCATTGCATTCACGATAGAGGTGTTTTATCGACGGACGGAACGAAAACCGTCGCCCGCGATTACAACGGGGATAACGAATTGATTGCCGCTATCGGCAAGCTTTTGGGGTAACTCGCCCACGATTTAAGACGAAACAAACAAAAACGCAAGCCGTAAGACTTGCGTTTTTGTTTTGGTTATGGAGGTGTTTCTTGTAAGGAAACGGGTAAGCTTGATTGTGAGTTTATTATAACCGTGCTTTGCGTAAAGCGCATAGTGATTTTGTGAAAATCCGTTGAAAAGTTTTTGAATAAAAATAAAAAACCACCTCAAAATCGAGGCGGTTTTTTACATTTTTAACAATTATTGACAGTTTTTCAAGGACGTGAGCGCTTTTTCTACCACGTTTTCCACGGTGAAGCCGAAATGATTGAAAAGCTGTGCGGCGGGTGCGGACGCGCCAAATCCGTCCATGGCGATAATTTCGCCGTTGTCGCCTGCGTATTTATACCAGCTGTGCACCGTCGCCGCCTCTACGCAAACTCTCGCTTTGACGTTCTTGGGCAATACGCTTGCCTTATATTCCGCGTCTTGCTTTTCAAATTCTTCTATGCAGGGCATAGAAACAACGCGCGCCTTGACGTTTTGTCCCGCAAGGACAGCCTTTGCCTTCACGCAAAGCTCAACTTCCGAGCCGCTCGCAATCAAGAGTACGTCGGGCGTGCCGTCGCAATCTTCCAAAACGTAGCCGCCGTTGCACGCGATTTCACCGCTGCCTGCATATTGCGGCAGGTTTTGACGGGTGAGCGCAAGCGCAGTGGGTTGATTGCCCGTAAGCGCGGAAACCCACGCCGCCGCCGTTTCTTTGCCGTCCGCAGGGCGGAATACTTTTAAGCCGGGGATGGAGCGGAGCATAATCAGCTGTTCGATAGGTTGATGGGTAGGACCGTCTTCGCCAACGCCGATGGAATCGTGCGTGAGAATATACACGACAGGGAGCTGCATAAGCGCCGCCAAACGCATAGCGGGCTTGCAGTAGTCGGAGAACACGAAGAAGGTAGAACAATACGCTTGCAAACCGCCGTGAAGCTGCATACCGTTACAAATTGCCGCCATAGCGTGCTCACGGATACCAAAGTGCATATTTCTGCCCGCAAAATTGTCTGCGGAAAAATCGCCGTAAACGGTACTTTCCGTGTCTTTCATATTAGAAAGGTTGGAAGGGGTGAGGTCAGCCGAGCCGCCCATAAGTTGGGGTACGTGCGCCGCGATTTGATTGAGCACCTTCGCCGAGGTTTGGCGGGTTGCCATGGGCTTCTCGAAATCATAGATTTCGGTGAGTGCATTAAAGTCGGGCATTTCGTTTGCCATAGCCGCCTTGTACGCCGCCGCGAGTTCGGGATACGCCTTTTCGTATGCCGCAAACGTAGCCGTCCATTCCGCCTCTAATTGCGCGCCTTTTTTACCCGCTTCCGCGCAGTGGTCAAACACTTCCTTGGGACATTCAAAGGGGGGATACGTCCAACCGAGCGCGTCCTTGGTCTTTTGTAAATTTTCCGCGCCGAGCGGGGAACCGTGGCACTTTGCCGTGTTCGCAAGGGGGGAGCCGTAACCGATATGCGTCTTGCAAATGATAACGGAAGGCTTATTCGTGCAAGCCTTTGCCGCTTCTATTGCCGCGTTGAGTGCGGGGATATCGTCGGGACTTGCAACGAGGTCAACGCGCAATACTTGCCAATTTTGCGCCTCGAAGCGCGTAGCTACGTCCTCTTTAAAGGTGCAATCGGTGTTGCCCTCGATGGTGATGTCGTTATCGTCGTAGAAAAGGATAAGCTTGCCCAACTCGTGCGTGCCCGCAAACGAGCAAGCCTCGTAGGAAATACCTTCCTGCAAGCAGCCGTCGCCGCAGAGCGCGTAGGTGTAATGGTCAACGATTTTAAAATTCGGGCGGTTAAATTTCGCCGCGAGGTGGGCTTCCGCTACCGCCATACCGACAGCGTTGGCGATACCTTGCCCCAAAGGCCCCGTCGTTGTTTCAATGCCCGCCGTGTGGCGATATTCGGGGTGGCCGGGGGTTTTGGAATTGAATTGACGGAAGTTCATCAAATCCTCTTTCGTCAAGCCCATGCCGTAAAGGTGGAGTAAGGAATAATAGAGCATAGAGCCGTGCCCTGCGGAAAGGATAAAGCGGTCACGGTTGTCCCAATGCAAATCGTTAGGGTTAAAGCTTAAATGATTTTGGAACAGAGCATACGCGATAGGCGCACAGCCGAGAGGTAAGCCGGGGTGGCCGGATTTCGCCTTGTCGATGGCTTCTGCGGAAAGAATACGGATCGCGTTGACGGCAGTTTGTTGTACGTTCATGATAAAATCTCCTGTCGCTGAATTTGCAAACGGTTTTTCCGTTTTTATAGTACGCTATTATTATAGCTGTTTTTTCCGTGTTTTTCAAGTCTTTGACGAAAGTTTATATAAAAAGTTTTAACTTTTTTTATATGCTTGACTTTTTTGCCTTTGTGTTATATACTATTATCATAACCGAATACGAGCCTGCGGTACGCTGCTTCGTCGCGGCGTTTAATAGGGAAGAGAGAAATTGGGAAACCGAGTTGCTCCACTGCCCCCGCAACCGTAAGAATGATTTGCTCCTTTTCACTGTGTAAAAAAATGGGAAGGAAGGGGGCAGGTACGCGTTGAAATGGTTTTTTGCGTGCAAAAGTATTGTAAGTCGGGAGACCTGCCGAAGGTTTTAGAAGAAGGATTTTCTGCGGACGGGCGGAAAATTTGTGCGTAACCGCTTGCAAGGGCGGTGTTTTGCGTTACGGATTTTCCTAATCGTCTTAAGTGAAAAGGCGGTTAGGAATTTTATTTTTTAGAGGTGTTTTATGAAACGCAAAACGAATGTCTTTTTAAGCTTGTTGTTGTCGCTTGTGTGTGCGCTTTCTTTGTTTGCTTGCGATAGAAAGGACAAGAGCAATTTGAAGTGTACGCTCGTCGAAAGCAGTCAAACGCGCGTGGTCATTTCCGTCGATAATCCGGGGTTGAATTGCACCTTGCTCGATTGTATGGAAGTTTTGAGACAATCGCAAGATACGGATTTTACTTTTGCCTTTTCAAATGGTATGCTTACGAGTATCAACGGTGTGGAAAATCCCGCAGATTTTAGCAGCTGCTGGATGCTTTATACGTCCGACGCGGAAATGGCAAACACGGCTTGGGGTACGACGGAATACGACGGAAAAACGCTTGGCAGCGCCATTGTCGGCGCGTTTGAGCTTGACGTTATCGCAGGCGGAATTTACGTGTGGGTTTACACCACGTTTTAATCAAAGGTGGGGGGCAGGTGCGCGTTGAATACGGAAAATAGGCGGACGGACGGGATAAAAACACCCCATTCCGACGTAAAAAGGACGAAAAGACAAATGGCGGTGAGGTCGGGCAAGGAATGCGCCTATCTCGCCGTGTTTGTCGCGCTCGTTATCGCGGCGCAGCTTATGCTTGCCGCCGTGCCGGGGGTGGAAGTCGTTACCTTGCTTTTCGTGTGCTATGCGTTTGTATTCGGCGTGCGTAGAGGGGTTATCGCCGCTACGGCGTTTACCCTTTTACGCCAGCTTGTATTTTCCTTTTCGCCCACGGCGTTTATTTTATATATTTTGTATTTTAACGGCTTGACGGCGCTGTTCGGTTGGTTGGGGCACGTGGTCAAAAAACCGACGGTTTCGCTGTGGTGGCTCGTGCTTGTTGTGTGCGCTTGTACGGCGTGTTTTTCCTTATTGGACGGCATAATCACCCCGATATGGTACGCCTTTTCCGAGCGCGCAACCAAGGCGTATTTTATGGCGACGCTACCCTTTATGATTCCGCAAATTATTTGCACGGCGCTGTCGGTTGGGATATTATTTTTGCCCCTGCAAAAGGCGTTTTCTATCATCAAAAAGGGCTTGCGATAAGTGAATAAATAAAAAAAATCGCGGACGATAAAGTCCGCGTTTTCATTGTCAATTTAATGAGAAATAAAATAGCGTTTTTGCCCAATTGAGGTAGGCAGGTACGTGTTCATTCAACCATATCTTGATAAATTCAAGGTCTGCCGAGGAAATCGTGCCGACGTGTTGATAGGCATTTCCAACCGCTTCGGACTTACCAATGGCAATTGCGGCATAGGCTTTATCGCCAATGGCGATATATTGTCCAATAGATAGTGCCCCATTGGCAAATCCGCCGATAGACAAAGCGCCGAAGGAAACGACGCCAATGCTAATTGCCCCCACGGAATATAACCCAAACGCAATCGAGCCGAACGAGAGCAAGCCGAAGGCAAAATTTCCAAGGGCGAGCAATCCGACAGACAACAAACCAATGGCAATTACGCCAAAGGAAAGCAAGCCCAAAGAGAGGATACCCGTAGAAAACAAGCCGATGGAAAAAATCCCTTGCGCCTTTAAGCCGATGGCAAAAAAGCCTTTTGCGTTTCGTCCGATATGGTATAAAGGCATACCCCAAACGGTTTTCGCGCTTTTGATTTCGGGGATAACCCGTTTAAGCCATATTGAAAAGGGGATAGAATTGTCCGTTTCCGTTACGTTTTTCGGCGGATTGTTCGAGGGCTCTTCCGTCGTGGCTTTTTCCGTCGTTTGATTGTCGAGAAGATAATCGATAGAGCAATGAAAAAGCTTGCTTAACTTTATCAACTTATCCGTTTCGGGATAGGCGACGTCCGATTCCCATTTACTCACCGATTGTCGGGATACGTCAAGCTTGTCGGCAAGCTGTTCTTGCGTATAATTGTTCTCTTTTCTCAATTTTGCTAATTTTTCACCGAAGGTCATAAGCCGTGCTCCTTTTTTTCGTGTTGCCACGTTACGCGCTCATTATATCGTAAGCGAGAGAGAAAAACCACCGATTTTGCCGTTCTTTATGTAAACTTTGGGTTGCGTTTCGCCTTTTTTGCATAAAATTTAGCGGGATTTTACGCTTATCCGCCGTGTAAGGACGTGAAATCTTCTACGCTCGCCATAAAATTCTTGGTGTTATAAATGCGAATGGCACAGCCGTAATATTTATACTTTGGCGGCCCGCCGAGCATTTCGCGGATACGTCCGTCCACGCAAAATTCTTCGCCAAGCTCGGCAATCAAATCCTTTGCCAAATCTTCTTCCAAATAGCCGAGAATGCGGTTGAGCGGAATGCTGTACGCATAGACGTTATGTGGATAATCTTTTAAGGGTACGTGGACGAGCTGTAAGCCGTCGTCTGCCTTGCATTGCGCAAGCGCGCCTTGCCGAACGGGCTTTTTGACGCCGCGCAGCTTGCAATATATGGGGAATTGCAGCTTTTTACCGCGTAGTAAACGATAGAAAAAACGTTTAAATTTCGCCCATATGCCCATTTGCACATACCTCCAATACTGCAAGTATAACAAAATCGGGCGTGGAAAGCAAAGGGTGCTGTTTACCGATTATTTCAAAGTTTTGTTTTGTGAAAGAATACCCTAAAACGCAGAAAAAATACCTATTGCATTTTGATAAAAAGCGAGTATAATTTGATAGAGCAAAACAAAGCGGGGTAATTTTCAAAGAAAATTTATGCGAGTACTTGCAATCCGTGAAAAAATTTGCTACAATAAAATAGGAAGGAAAATTAAACAAGGAGTGTGTGATTATGACCTACGAACAAGCCAAATCCTTATTGGAAACAAAGGGGCAAACCCACCTTTTAAAATATTATGA
>JAFTMQ010000034.1 GCA_017452305.1 Clostridia bacterium
CCCCTCTCTTTCCATAAAATTTAACGTAACTATAGAGGCGCGGTGGCAAGCTTGCCACCGCGCCTCTATAGTTACGTTAAATTTTATGGAAAGAGAGGGGAATTATTGTTCCTTACCGCACACCTTGCAAAAACGGGAATCCTCGTCGATTTTTTCGCCGCAATGCTTGCAGAACTTGGTTTCGCCGTCCGACTCGTTAAAGCCTTCTCTTGCCGCGCTTGCCATCGTTTTTATCGCGTCGCTTTGGATTTCCGCTTGCGTGGTCGCAATGTCCGTCATCTCTGCTTTCGTTTCGTCTTGGATATGCTTGGTCATACGCACGGAAAGCTTTGCAATTTCGGGATAAAAACCGATTACCGCAAAAGTAAAGGTGAGGAAGACGCCAACGCCCGACAATATGCCGCCGAGAATGAATTTCCATTCGTTTTCAAAATCGCCAAAGCCCGTGATGACAAATACGATACCCACAATCGCTACGCAGAGGAAAACCACCGCCAAAATCTTCAAAATCAAAAATAAAACAGGTTTTTTCTTGCTCATAAAACCCTCCTTATATTTCGTAGGTCGATAATATCATAAAATAGGGGAGTTGTCAATAGATTTTGTTAATTTTTTTGCAATAGAAAAGCACGGTTGCCCGTGCTTTTTCCATTTCATTGAACAAAGAATAATTACGCCGTTTTCATCAATTCTTCTTTGCGGTTTTGCAAGGTATATAACTCGAAATATCTGCCTTTCTTTTTCAAAAGCTCGTTGTGGTTGCCTTGCTCGATAATTTCGCCGTGCGAAAGGACGATGATATTGTCTGCGTGCTGTACGGTAGAAAGTCTGTGCGCAACGATAAGCATCGTGCCGATATTCATCATTTTTTCAAGCGAATCTTGAATTAAAACTTCCGTTTCCGTGTCGATATTTGCCGTTGCCTCGTCCAAAATCATGACGGCAGGCTTATGCACGATGGTACGCGCAAACGAGAGGAGCTGTCTTTGCCCAGCCGAGAAGTTGTTGCCGCGTTCCAAAATTTGATAATCCAAGCCCTTGTCAAGCTTTGTGATAAAGGAATCCGCATTGACGTACTTGCAAGCTTCCCAAACTTCCTCGTCGTCAATACCCTCGCTGCGGAGCAGGATATTGTCGCGGATCGTGCCCGAGAAGAGGAATACGTCTTGCAGCATTTGCCCAAAGTGCTTACGCAAAGAGGATATTTTAATGTCCTTAATATCAATGCCGTCAATCAAAATTTGCCCTTTTTGAATGTCGTAGTTGCGGCAGATAAGGGACAAAATCGTCGTCTTGCCCGAACCCGTCGAGCCAACGAACGCAACCGTCTGCTTGGCGTCGATTTTAAAGGAAACGTCCTTCAAAACCCATTCCTCGCCCTCGTAGGCAAACCATACGTTTCTAAACTCAATTTCGCCTTGAACGTCCGTCAATTCCCTTGCGTTAGGCGTATCCACGACGGTGGGCTCCATGTCCATAATCGTGAAGATTTTTTCCGCCGACGCAAACGCCGATTGCAACCAATTAAATTGCTCTGCAAGGCTTTGGATGGGGTTGAAGAATTTGGATATATACATATAGAAGGAAACGACGATTTCGCTCGTTACCACTTGCCCCAAAATTTCCTTTCCGTCGATAGCGCCCTTTGCGCCGAGGAAGAAAAGACAAAGCACGGAAACCATATACAGCATATACACGGTGGGGCGGAAGATACCAAAGACGAAAATTTGTTGGTATTTTGCCTTGCCGAGCAGTGCGTTTTTCGTGCGGAATTCCCCAAGCTTTTTATCTTCGCGGTTAAAAAATTGAGTAATTTTGATACCCGAAAGGTTTTCGGAGAGGAAGGTGTTGATGTCCGTCGTTCCGTCCTTAACCTTGCGGTACGCGCGGCGGGAGAATTTACGGAACAAAATGGTGAACAGCAGGATGAAAGGCACAAAGCAGAGCACCATCATCGTCAGCATATAATTCAAGCAGAGCATCGCCACCAACACGCCGATGACCACGAAGCAGTTTTTGATGAGGTTGACAATCAAGTTGGTGAACATCATCGAAACGCCGTTCGTATCGTTGGTTACGCGCGTAACCAGTTTTCCGACGGGGATATGGTTGAGCTGTTCATGCGAAAGCTTTTCGATATGCGCAAACAATTCGATACGCAAATCGGAAATAATCCTTTGCCCAACCTTTTGCAAAATAATCGATTGAAAATAGGTGCAAACCAAGGAAACAATCAAGATGCCCGCATATAAGCCGATCATCGCAAAGAGGTAGCCAAGCTTAAAGCCTTCTTCCTTGATAATGCCTTGGATATTACCGATAAGCAGAGGGGATATGATATCGTATGCGATAGAAAATACCATCAAAAGCAATACGAATGCGAACTTCGACCAATAAGGTTTTGCGTATTTAAGCAAACGCTTAACGATTTCCTTGTCGGAGATGTTCCGTTCAAAGCCCATGCTCTCTTTCTTATCTTTGATAAGACAGTACGCAAGAATGAAAACGAGAGAGAGCGCGCCGAGGATACCGCCCATGATAATTAGAGGATAATATTTTTCCTACATATTACTTTTCCTCCTCTAATTGTTGTAATTCTGCCATTGCTTTGTAGGCAGGGCAGTTTTCCATCAACTCGTCGTTCGTGCCGACGGCAACGATATCGCCCTCGTCGATAAATACGATTTTATCCATTTGTTGAATGGTGGAAATACGGTGCGCAATCAAGATGGTCGTCTTGCCCTCGCGCTCTTTGGCAAGGTTGGCAAGCAGGGTAGTTTCCGTGCTCGTATCCACTGCCGAAAGGGAATCGTCCAAAATCAAGATAGAGGAATCCTTCAAGAGGGCGCGCGCAATCGAAATACGCTGTTTTTGTCCGCCCGATACGGTAACGCCGCGCTCGCCGAGCACCGTTTCGTATTTTTCGGGGAATTCCTCAATGTTATCGTCAACCGCCGCCATTTTCGCCGCGTAACGGATTTTGTCGGGCTCTGCCGTATCGCACGCAAACGCGATATTGTTGGCAATCGTGTCGCTGAATAGGAAATTATCCTGCGGCACGTAGGAAATAAATTTACGTAAAGAAGCAATCGTAACGTCGTTCACGTCCGTATCGTCGATAAACAAGCTGCCGTCCGCTACGTTATAGTTGCGAAGAAGCAAATCGACGAGGGTGGTTTTGCCTGCGCCCGTTCTGCCGATGATACCCACGTTTTCGCCTGGCTCGATTGTGAACGAAACGCCGTTCAACGCGTCGTAATCGCCCGTGAAATGCTTGAAGTGCAGGTTGCGGAACTCAATTTTACCCTTGACTTCACTAATATCCTTCGCGCCTTCCTTATCCACAACGTCTTGCTTTGCGTCCATAAGCTCGCTAATACGGTTGAGGGACGCCTTGCCGCGCGATACCATTTCAATAAGTTCGGAAACCGCCATAAACGGCCAAATAACCGAGTTGAATAAACCGATAAATTTCATAAGCTCGCCGGCGTTTAACGTGCCTTTATAGACAAGAAAACCGCCGTAGCCCAAGATAACGCAGATAACCGATTCAACGAAGAGGGTAACGAAGATGCGGAGCAACACGGAATATCTTGTATAATCGACGTTTGCGTCCTCGTTTTCCTTACACAGCTTTTTAAAAGCCCAAAGCTCTTTAAATTCTTTGACGAACGCCTTGATGACGGCGATACCCGAAAAGCTTTCCTGCGAGAAGTCGGAAAGGTTGGAAAAGGCTTGCTGTCTTATATCCCATTTCTTCATCATGTACTTCCCGACGATAAGCGAAACGCCAAGCAGGAAGACCATAGGGATAAGCGAAAAAAGCGTCATCAGCCAATCGACTTGAAACATCTTCACCATCGCCATACTGCCGAGGAAAATAGCGTCCGCAAACATCATTGTGCCCCAACCGAAGCATTCGTGTACCGTTTCAATATCGTTGGTGAAAAGGGACATCAAATTGCCGACCTTATTCACTTGATAGAATTGTTGGGACAAGTTCTTGCAGTGGTCGAACATACGAAGTCGCAAATCCGTTTCCATTTTCAATGCCGCACCGAAGAAGCAAATGCGCCACAAAAATCTGCCCGAGACCATAACGAGGATAACCCACATCATCGGCTCGCACAGATATTTAAGCACGAAATCAAAATCGAATGCAACCAACTGACCCTCTACTTCTACGACTTTACTGCCGTCGATAAGGCTGTTTAAGCCGTTGACCAAATATTCGTACAGCTGAGGGATATCCAACTGCGCCATATCTACGGCAACGAGCGCAATCAACCCAAATATAAAGAGGTGCAGATAGCGCAAATAATACTTGTTGATATACTTTCCAAACAACATAATTGCTTTTTCCTTATAATATAAATTATAGACAAGTTTTATCATAACACTTTCTATATTTGCTTGTCAAGCGTTTGAAATC
>JAFTMQ010000035.1 GCA_017452305.1 Clostridia bacterium
GCAGGTAAAATTGCAGGTCTTAACGTGCTTCGTATCATCAACGAGCCCACGGCGGCTGCGCTTGCATACGGCCTTGATAAGGACAAGGGCGGCAAGGTTATGATTTACGACCTTGGCGGCGGTACGTTCGACGTTTCCATTTTGGAAATTTCCGACGGTGTATTCGAGGTTTTGGCAACGAACGGCGACACGAAACTCGGCGGCGACGATTGGGATAACAAAATCATTTCCTATCTCGTGGACGAATTCAAGAAATCGCACGCAATCGATTTGTCCAAGGACAAAATGGCTATGCAACGCTTGAAGGAAGCGGCAGAAAAGGCGAAGATCGAGCTTTCGGGTATGACTTCGACGAATATAAACCTTCCCTTCATTTCCATGAGCGCGGAAGGCCCTCAACATCTCGACGTTACGCTCACGAAGCAAAAATTTGAAACGATGACGGCAGACCTTTTGGAAAGAACGGTTGCGCCCATGAAAGCGGCTATGCGCGACGCAGGCCTTTCGTACAGCGACATTGATAAGGTTATCCTCGTCGGCGGTTCGACGCGTATGCCCGCAGTCGTTGCAAAGGTTAAAGAAATTACGGGCAAAGAGCCCTTCAAGGGTATCAACCCCGACGAATGCGTTGCAATCGGCGCGGCGGTACAAGGCGGCGTTTTGACGGGCGAAGTTAAGGACGTATTGCTCCTCGACGTTACCCCGCTTTCCCTCGGTATCGAAACGCTCGGCGGCGTGTTCACCCGTATCATCGACAGAAACACGACCATTCCCGTAAAGAAGAGCCAAGTTTTCTCGACGGCGGCGGATAACCAAACGAGCGTTGACATTCACGTATTGCAAGGCGAACGCGAATTCTGCAAAGACAACAAAACGCTTGGCAACTTCATGCTTTCGGGCATTGCTCCCGCACCTCGCGGCATTCCGCAAATTGAAGTTACCTTCGACATCGACGCAAACGGTATCGTGCACGTAACGGCGCAAGACAAGGGCACGGGTAAGTCCACGGACATCACCATCACCTCGTCCACCAACCTTAGCGAAGACGAAATCAACAAGGCGGTTAAGGAAGCGGAACAATTCGCGGAAGAAGACAAGAAACGCAAGGAAAAGGTGGATAACAAGAACAAGCTTGACGGTATGATTTTCTCTGTCGAACAAACGATGAGAGACGCAGGCGACAAGCTTGACGAAAACGATAAGGCTACTTTGCAAGCGGCTGTTGACGCGGCGAAGAAAGAGCTTGAAAGCGACGATGACGACCGTATCAAGGCGGCTTACGACAAGCTTATGCAAGACGTTCAGCCCGTCTTCACGAAGATGTATCAAGCGGCTGGCGGCGCGCAGGGCGGCGAAGCTCCTTCCGATGGCGGCGATACGGAATTCCATCAATAATTGTGGTTAAAATGCCCTTCAACTCGTACATGGGTGGGGTGTAAAAGAAAAATCGGGGTACGTGGGTTTGGGAAACCAAACCCTATTCCCTTATAATGGAACAGCATTATGGCAGATAAGAAAAATTATTACGATATTCTCGGCGTAGGCAAAAACGCAACGCCCGACGAAATTAAAGCCGCATATCGCAAGCTTGCGATGAAATACCACCCCGACCGCAACCAAGGCGACGAGGCGGCGGCGGAAAAATTTAAAGAGGTCAACGAGGCGCACGAAACCCTTTCCGACCAACAAAAGCGCGCGGCGTATGATTACGAGCTTGAACATCCCGGTATGGGCGGTGCAGGCGGCTTCGGTGGCTTTGGCGGCGGATTTGAGGATATTTCCGATATTTTCAGCAGTATTTTTAGCGGCTTTGGCGGCGGCGGGAGAACGGCGCGCTCGGAAGTCGGCGAAGATATCCAAAAGGAAATGACGCTCTCGTTTATGGACGCGGCGAAGGGTTGTAAAAAGACGTTTAGCTATACGCGCAACCAAAAATGCGAAAGCTGTCTTGGCACGGGTGCGAAGAACGGCTCGGCATACACCACTTGCTCTCGTTGCGGCGGCAAGGGCGTTATCCAACAAGTGCAACAAACGATGTTTGGGCGGACAATCCGTCAAAGCGCGTGTCCCGACTGCGACGGCACGGGCAGAAAAATTACGGATAAGTGTCCCGATTGTAGAGGCAAGGGCTTTGGGCGCAAGGAAACGACGGTTACCATCGACATTCCTGCGGGCGTGGACAATGGCAGCTACATGAAGAAAAAGGGCATGGGGCAAGCGGCGCCGCACGGCGGGCAAGCGGGTGATTTGATTATCGTTTTCCGTGTCGAGCCGCATAAAATTTTCGTACGCGATAAGTTCGATCTTAAACTCGATTTGTATATTCCCTACAAAACGGCAGTGCTTGGCGGTGTGGTGAAAGTACCTACGATTGACGAAACGCTTGACCTCACCATTCCCGAGGGAACGCAAAGCGGCGCGGTGTTTACAATGCGCGGTAAGGGTATTCGGTCTTTGCGCGGCGGCGTGGGGAATTTGATTATCCGCGTCATCGTCGAAGTGCCGACAAGGCTTTCCAAGGACCAAAAGCGCGAGTTGGAAAAATGGGGCGGCACCGTCGAATTAAAGCAGTGCGAGCATATGAAAAAATAGTCCGACAATATGGAAGCGTTGTACGGCAAAAAACCTTACTCAAAATAATAAAAACGGAGAATACGCGGCGCAATACAGCGTCGCGTTTTCGTTTTGCCTCGGTCACGTACGTCTATGTACGCTCCCGTCGGCAAAGCC
>JAFTMQ010000036.1 GCA_017452305.1 Clostridia bacterium
GCTTTGAGGTGGGTGTTGTCGTAGGTGCGAATCATCTCGTTTGCGCGTTCTACGTCAAAGGTATTGGACGAAAAATAGCCACCCTCCGTCACGTGGAGGTTGGTGATATTGCCTTGTCCGTTGCCCGTAGCGGAAAGCTTACGGCCTACTCGTTCGCCACGTTCAAAAATGACGATTTCGTGTCCCGTAGAAGAGATATTTAAGTTCGCGGCAAGCATCAAGCCCGCTGCGCCACCGCCGATAATTGCAATTTTTGACATTTCGCTACCTCCTGCCTATCTATTGTAAACGATTTTACGCGCGTTGTCAATTTTTTTGGAAAAGTGGGTGAATTTTTTTTGCTTTAACTTGACTTTTTCGTCCATTTGTATTAAAATATTTATACCAAAATTTCGTGCAAGATAGCGTACATACGCTATGGCGCGTAGAATAAGGAGAGAATTGTGCTGTATAATTTGTTGAGCGGAACGTCTTTTATCCAAAAAGCAGTGCGCGTTTGTTGGGATTATTGCGTAAAAAATCCCGCGTTGGCTATCATCGCCGGTGTGCTTTGTCTTGCCTTACTCGGCTTGATTATCGCGATCCCCTGCGTTGCCGCGCATAGAAAAAAGAAAAAGGCGGCTTGGGAAGCGGAACAAGCAAAAATAAAGGCGGAAGAAGAAACGCAAACCACGGAAGAAGTGGAAACGGAACAAGTCCCCGAAGCAACCGCGCCTATTGTTGAAGTCGCACCCGTTGCGGAAGAAAAGCCTGCGGTTGAGGTTGCGCCCGTGATGGAAACAAAGCCCGCGGTTGAGGTTGCGCCCGTGGTAGAAACAAAGCCTGCGATTGAACCTGCACCCGTTGCGGAAGAAAAAAACGCGGTTGAGGCAGCGCCCATTGCGGAAGAAAAGCCCGCGGTTGAGGTTGCGCCCGTAGAAGAAAAAGCGAGCGAAACGCCCGTTCAACCCGTACCTGCCCCCATCGAACCACAAAATACGGCGGCGCAAGCGCAAGAACAGACGACGGAAAACGCGGCGGTTGCCGAGCCCAAACAAGACCAAGCGAAGCAGAAAAAATACACGGGCAAGTGGGTAATTTTCCACGTGGTTACGGACGATGAGAAAGGCGGAAACAAGGACGAGGATTTGTACTTCTTCGAGCTGCACGCGTCGAATGGCGAAAAGCTGCTTTCGAGTGAAGAATACACCTCTTATTCGGGCGCGGTGCGCGGCATTGAAACACATAAAAAGAATATTTTGGCGGGCAATTTCCGTATTACCCTCTCGAAGAAAGGACATTATATCTTCAAGCTGTTGAGCGGTAAAAACACCTTGCTTTGCACAGGTGAAAATTATCCGAGCAAGATGCGTTGCGAAAAGGCGCTTGAATCGACCAAGCGTTTTGCGGAAACGGCAGTTTTGGACGAAAACACGAGAGAACTTTTCATTAAGTTACCCCCCGAAGACGACGCGCCTATCGCGGCGTTGCCCGACGGCTGTACGGGGAAATGGATTATCGCAAGCCATACGGGTGAGGACGGCGAAACGGTGTACTACTTCGAGTTGCTTGCAAACAACGGCGAAAAGCTGCTTTCGAGCGAGGAATATTCCTCGTATATCGGCGCGGTGAACGGCATTGAAACTCATAAGAAAAATATCTCGGCAGGCAATTTCCGTATCGTATTGACCAAACGAGGCGATTATATTTACAAGCTTTTGAACGGAAACGGACAGCTTTTGTGTCTCGGTGAGCATTACAAAACGAGAAAGCGTTGCCAAAACGCCGTGGAATCGGTGCAACGGTTTGCGTTCAATTCGCCCGTGTTAACGAGTGAAAAGACGAAGAAAAATTAAAAACGATACAAGAAAAAACGCGCGCTTGCCTGAGCAAGTACGCGTTTTTTATTTTCCGTTGCTTAAAATGCGGTTATTCCGCGCTGCGCTTATTTCTCAACCAAAGCACGCCGCCCGTAATGAAGGGCGAAAGGATGAGCCAAAGCGCCGCGACTGCGATGACAGTGTAAACGATGATCGAACCGACGGCACGCGCACCCGAAAAGATTGTGGATACGAGGTTAAAATCGAACAAGCCGAACAAACCCCAATTTACCGCGCCGATGATAACCAAAGCATAAGCAATAATGTTTACAATACGCATAAATTCGTTCCTCCTACTCCCATTATGCGCGAATATTCGACTTTTATACAAAAAACAGCCGCATTGCGACTGTTTTTCTCCGTTACGATATTTTTATTTTTTGCCAAGCGCCTTTTTCTCTGCCTCGACCATATCGATAAACTCGTTGGTGAGGGCGCACATTTCGCAAAATTTGTCTTCCCCAAACTTCTTGATAAGCTTGCCAAAGAAGTGTTGACAATATGCCCAATCCTTTTTGTAAAGCTCGAGAGTTTCGTCCGTGAGCTCGATGTACGCGATTTTTCTATCGACGGTGTCGGGAACGCGTTTTACAATACCGTTTTCTTCCAAGCGGTTGACGATTTGGGAAATTGCAGAGCGCGTAATGCCAAGTCTATCGGCAAGCTGTGTGGAAATCAAACGCTCGCCCTCCCCCTTTGCTTGCACGATTTCGGCAAGAAGACGAAGCTCTGTGTCCTTAAAGTGGGTGTTTTTGTTGGCGATTGCAAGGGCTTCCCTTCTTTTGCTTAACGCATAAAGCATTTGCATGTGCTTTTCGTTGACGGTAAGTTTTTTTCCTAATTTTTTCGTTGCCATAATTTCACTCCTTTATATCCTTTGTATTGCTCTTTTTTTTATTATAACACGCGATTGTGAAAAATACATTAAATTTTTGTTAAAAAATTTGACAATTTTACAATTTTTTTCTATTTTTTTTATTATTCAAGGCAAAAATGCCGTTTTTTTTGCGGAAAGGCTTGTCAAATATCGGGAAAGGTGATACAATAATGAGTGAGAAATTTGTTGGCGAGGTATGTTTATGCCTGAAAAATTGATAAACTTTTTAGAAGAATCCTATACCGCTTATCACGCGACGGAAAACGTCAAGCAGGCGTTGGAAGAAAACGGATTTGTACAGCTTTTTGAAAACCGCGACTGGTCGCTTGGCGAGGGCGGGAAATATTACGTTATGCGCGGCGGTAGCAGCTTGATTGCGTTTACCGTCGGCGGGTTGGACGAATTCGCCTATAAAATCGTGGCGACGCACACCGATTCGCCCGCGCTGAAATTAAAGGAAAACCCCGTGATGAAAAAGACGGGTGATTGCGCGACGCTCAACGTGGAAAAATACGGCGGTGGGATTTGGTATTCCTTCTTCGACCGTCCGTTAAAAATTGCGGGACGGGTTATCCGCGGAAGCGGCAGAAGCTTGCATGCAGAAAACGTGGTTTCCTCTTTCAACGTGCAAATCCCCTCTCTTGCCGTGCATCAAAACCGTGAGGTGAACGAGAAATTTGCCGTCAACGCACAGGTGGATTTACAGCCCCTTTGCGCCCTCTTGAACGAGCAGATTGCCACCGAGGACGTGATGAAAAAAGTGGTCGGTGAAAAGGCGCTTTCCTATGATTTATTCCTCGTCAACGCGGACATGCCCTATCGCTTTGGCGTAAACGACGAATTTTTGGCTTCGCCGCGTATCGACAATTTGGCGTGCACCTTTGCAGGCTTACAGGCCTTGCTTTCCGCGACGGAAACGAGCGGCGTTTGCGTGCTTGCCGTGATGGATAACGAAGAAATCGGCAGTCTTTCGGCGCAAGGCGCGGACGGCGATTTTTTGGAAACAACCCTCCGCCGCATTGCGTATGCGCTCCGTTTTGACGATAACGAATTTTATAAGGCGCTTGCAGACTCTTTCCTGCTTTCCGCAGACAACGCGCACGCGGCGCACCCCAACCACCCCGAAAAGGCGGATCCGACGAACGCGCCGAAGCTTGGCGGTGGGATTGTCATCAAGTCGCACGCGGGCAAGGCGTACGTGACGGACGCACTTTCTTCCGCGGTCCTCAAAACAATTTTTGAGAATGCGGACGTGCCTTATCAAAGCTTTTTCAACCGCTCGGACGCGAGAAGCGGCAGTACGCTTGGCGCATTGGTGACGAGGCACGTGAGTATGCCCGGCGCGGACATTGGGATTGCACAGCTTGCAATGCACTCCGCGTGTGAAAGTATGGCGATTGCCGATTACGAGGTGATGGTGAAGGGCTTGTCGGCGTACTTTGCAACGACGTTGAAATTTACGGAAGATAATATTTTTGTAGAATAAAGATTATGCATAAAAAACCCCCTCTGCTTTTTGCGAAGCAGAGGGTTTTTTTTTCGTTTCTTATATAAAATTATTTAATGAATGCGCGGAAAGCAAGATAGTTTTCGTACAAGTCTGCCTTGGAAATCACTTCGTAGGGCGCGTGCATAGAGATTACGGGTACACCGATGTCTATGGTGCTAACGTTCATGTTTGCAATGAATTTTGCAACCGTGCCGCCGCCGCCTTGATCTACTTTGCCAAGCTCGCCCGTTTGCCAAATCACGCCGTTATCGTCGAACAACTTACGAAGGTAGCCAATAAATTCTGCGTCCGCGTCGTTGGAACCGCTCTTACCGCGCGAGCCTGTGAATTTGGTTACGCCCGCGCCGTGGGAAATATAAGCGGAGTTATGTTTTTCGCAAACGTCGGGGAAGTTGGGATCGAAGCCTGCGTTTACGTCCGCGGAAAGGCACATGGACTTCGCACGGATTGCCGCCGAGCTTACGCCAAACGAGGTTGCGATTTCGTTCATCAAGTCCGCGAACAACGCGCATTGCAAGCCGGTTGCGCCCTCGCTGCCGATTTCTTCCTTGTCCGCAAGGATAACCATAACGGTGTGTTCGTTCGAGGGTTCGTCGAAGAGTGCGGTGTAAGCGGGATAGGAACATACTCTATCGTCGTGGCCGTAAGCACCGATAAGCCCGCGGTCGAAGCCGACGTCCTTTGCCTTAAACGCGGGCACAAGGGAAAGCTCTGCGGAGAGGAAATCCGCCTCGTCCATGCCGTACTTTTCGTTGAGGATACGAAGAAGGTTTTCCTTCACCGTCTTGTCCTTGTCGTCCTCCGCCGCCGTGTAGGGAACGTTGCCAAACCAAATGTTGAGGTCTTCGCCGCCGATTGCCTCGCCAAGGGGGCGAGTGCTCTGTTTTGCCGCCAAATGGGGAAGCAAATCGCTTACGTAGAATACGGGATCCTTTTCGTCCTCGCCAACTTTTACATTGAGAACGGAGCCGTCTTTGCGCGCAACAACGCCGTGCAAAGCAAGGGGCACTGCCGTCCATTGATATTTACGAACGCCGCCGTAGTAGTGCGTTTTGCCGAATGCGATACCCTCGGATTCGTAGAGAGGCACTTGCTTCAAATCAAGTCTCGGGCTGTCGATGTGGGACGCGATGATACGTACGCCGTCTTTCGCCACGTCTGCCGTACCGATTTTGAGAAGGTACAAATTCTTGCCGCGGTTGTTGTAGTAAACCTTGTCGCCCGCTTTAAGCTTCGTGCCAAACTCAAAAGGCTTGTAGCCTGCTTTTTTCGCCGCTTCTACTGCGTAAGCGCAGGCTTCGCGTTCGGTTTTGCCCTCGTCGAGGAAGGTTTTGTAGCCCTCGGCATAGTCGAAAATCTCTTTCATAAGCTTTTCGTCTGCTACTTCATAGACGTTGGTTCTTTTGTAGGATAATTGACTCATTTTTTATATTCTCCTTTGATTATTTATGAAATGAATTTACCGCCGCTGTTAGTGCTGAAATTTATAACAGTCCGTCCAAACTGTAAAAACGGCGGAGATACGAGCAAGACGCGTTCCGTCAGCCCGTCGGAGCGGTGAAGATGCAAGCAAGATGCTCCGCCTACCCGTCCAAACCGTAAAAACGGCGGAGATACGAGCAAGACGCGAAAGGCGCGGATTTCCCGACGGGAGCGTACAAGTAGTACGTGAGCAAGGGAAAACGTAAGCCTGACAAAGTATTGCGACGTATATACGTCGTTTTTTAATGAAGGAAGCCTTTAATAATCTGCTCCTCCGCCTCCTGTTCCGTCATGCCTAACGTCATAAGCTTGATGAGCTGTTCGCCGGCGATTTTGCCGATTGCCGCTTCGTGAATGAGCTCGGCATCGACGTTGTTCGCCGTCAAGCAAGGCGCGGCGGTGACGGACGCATTGTCCATAATGATAGCGTCGCATTCGGTATGACCGTGGCAAGCCGCGTTGCCGTTCATTGTCGAAACGAAATTTTGGCGGGAATTGTCCGCCGCAACCGAACGGGAAACAACGTCCGCGCGACAGCCCACACCGTTCATATCAATGACAAAATCGGTGTCCGCCGACTGCTCGCCATGCGTGTATAATTTTTCTTTTACAATAAA
>JAFTMQ010000037.1 GCA_017452305.1 Clostridia bacterium
ATTAAATTATACGTTTGGAACACAAACCCAACCGAGTGGTTGCGGTAAGAATCCCAATCCCTATCCTTATATTCCTTTGTGGAAATGCCGTTGATGAGCAAATCACCGCTTGTGTAATGATCCAAACCGCCAATGATGTTAAGCATCGTCGTTTTGCCACAGCCGGAAGGGCCTAATATGGAAACGAATTCGCTGTTGCGGAAGGTTAAATTGATCCCTTTTAATGCGTGGACAACACCTGCCGCCACGGGATAATCTTTTGCAATGTCTTTGAGCTGTAACATCTTTTCTATAACTCCTAATCGACTTTTACTACGATTTTATTAAAAATTCTTAATCTAATTTTTATTGTAACATATTTATGTGACTATTGACAAGTATTTTTTGTGTATAAAAGGTGAAATTTTCAACTTCAACGCATACCTGCCCCTATCATTTGTAGATTTTTCACGAATTATGCGGCAAGGACGCGTCAAAACGCGAAATCCACATTTTCCCGTTTAAATACGCGAGCGTCCCCTCTAAACATAAAGAAAGCTTTTTGGCAACCAAGCATTGACGGGCGCAATTATTTTCTTTGTTCTTTGCATTGTCGCCGTATTTCATATCTCCTGCGATTGGACAGCCAATATGCGCCAAATGCGCGCGGATTTGGTGGGTTTTGCCTGTATGCAACACGACCTCAACGCGAGTTGCGCCGTTCTCTAAACTTTCAAGCACGGTATATTCCGTTATAATCTTTTCCGAGCCCTTGGACGGTGTATCGTTGACATAAACGATGGAGCGCACTGCATCTTTTTTTAAATATGCCGTCAAAACGTCCGATTTTTTAGGGAATTGCCCAAAGCAGAGCGCGTGATAGCGCTTTTCCACCTTTCTATCCCGAAACGCGGCGAGCAGAGCCTTTTCCGTTTCCGCATTGCGCGCAAAAATAAGCAAGCCCTTTGTGTTGCGGTCTAATCGGTGGATAAAATAGTATTACCCTTGCCTTGCAAGCGCGGCGAAAACCGCCTCGGAATTGACGCCGCTTTCCTTATCGATGACAAGCACGTTTTCGTCCTCGTAAACGGTGTAAAACGCTTGCTTTTCCGCTTGCTTGGGAGTGAGATAATAACAGACCTCATCCCCTTTGAAAAGACGAACGTCCTTATCCACGCGTTTGCCGTTGACGCGGATTTCCTTATTCTTGATAAGATAATTCCACGCGAACGAGGCTTGCGCGTACTCGTTTTCGGTAAACTCTTTTAAATTTTGTTCTTCGTGTACGATAAGCTTTAACACGTTCCCTCTACCTTTATATGAATTGTGGCGGCGCATATGCGCCGCCACACGTCAAATTATTTTACTTTTTGTTTTTCGCTTTCTTACCGCCGACCTGTTCGTCAACGTCTTCCAACGTTTCGTCCGAAGGCTTGACAAGAAGAAGGATTACGATAAGCACGAGCATCACAGCCGCAATCGAGAAGAGGATTACGGAAACGAGGTTGTTCTTCAACCATTCGGTTTCACCCTTGATAACGTCCGCTTTTTGTTCCGCTTTGATTACCTTGTATGCACCTACGCGCGAGAATTGTTCAAGATCCTCATCGTAGTAATCTGCGAACATAACGTAAACGCCGCCGTCGTCAAGCACCTTGAAGCTGGACTTGGAGCTCTTACCAAATTCGTACTTGTTGTATGCTTCCCATTCCGCATCGTTTTTGTCAATCTTTGCGTTATATTTTTCAATTCTTTCAAAGCAAGAAAGTACTTTCGCTTTATCCAAAGACAAGTCTTCCGCAAGCTTGGTTGCATATACGTCGAGGTACAACGCAAAGTAATCTTCGTAACCGCCCTCTACGCCAACCTTTGCAAGTAAGTTTCCGTCCTTAATCATTTCGCGGATTTCTTTATAGTTCACGCTCGTGAAAGCGGGAATACTGCCGAGTTTAAGCTCGCTCCAACGATCGGTGTTTACTTTGAAGAGCGCGAAATCACTTTGTTGATTTTCCGCCCCGCCTACAACGGTAAGGCTAGAGAAGGAATAGGTTTCGCCGATAGCCTTCGTCGTATTTCTTGCCGTAGCCGTTTGCGATTCTTCGTTTTGAAGCTTCAAGCCTTGGCTCTTTACCGTATAAGTGAAGGTAGGGATTGCATCGATTTTCCAAACGTTGGTGCTATCTACGTCAACAAGCTCGCCATCGAGATAGAACTTCATCTTGTTGTTTGCTTTGTCCGTCGCGAAAATCTTCACTTCGTACATACCAACCTTGGTCGCGTCGAGCTGCAATTGGCTGTAAGAGTTTGCCGTCGTGCTCGAAGCGCCGCTCGTTTCCGTTTTGTAGCAAATCGTGAAGCTCAAATTACGATAGCCGTTATCGTCGTAGAACAAACCTTCGAGGGTAGGGAATTGCATTTTTGCGTTGCTGCCTGCATAAATTTCTTCCGCTTTCTCCGCAAGAAGTTCGTTGTATTTCTTGGCGAATTTATCCAACTCGGAGCCTTCGTATTCGGTTACGTAGGATTCAACGCCGTATTCGTCGATGAAGAGATATTCGTTTTGGCCGTTTTCCGTTTTGACGTAAGCCTTATCACTACTCATCGCCAACTTCGCGCCTTCCTTGTTGCGGTTGAGCACGATATATTCGTTGCTGTCCACTTCGCGGAGCGCTTCTTCATCGGCATACCAAGAGAGGTAATATTCCGCATTCTTATTTACGCTGTCGGAAAGGGAGAAGCGAATAGAAACGTACTCTTCGCCTTTTTTCTCAAAGACCGACGTGGTAACTTCTTTGTCGCCCACAGTTTCCGTATATACGGTACGCGAGAACTTGTAAGAGAAATCAAACTTCTTGTAAGAAATTTCGCCGTTCGTCAATTCGTCCGTGGGATTATATTGATAATATTCTACAACCTTATCCGCCGCGGGAATGCTCGTTTTCAAAACGTCGATGACGATGTAGGGGGGTACGGTTTCGTTGGTTGCC
>JAFTMQ010000038.1 GCA_017452305.1 Clostridia bacterium
CTTGCAGGGTTCATCGTCGTGTTCCAAAGCTGTTCGGTGCTCATTTCACCCAAGCCTTTATAACGTTGATATTCCACCTTACCCGGGTTATTCAACGCATATTCCACTTTTTCTTCTTCGGAATACAAATAATCGTCCTTGCCCTTGAAGCTTGCCTTGTAAAGGGGCGGCTTTGCCGCGTAAACGTGTCCGTGTTCGATAAGGGGACGCATATAGCGGAATAAGAAGGTGTAAAGCAAAATACGAATGTGCGCGCCGTCAACGTCGGCATCGGTCATGGAAATAATTCTGTCGTAGCGAAGCTTACTCTCGTCGAAATCGTCCAAAATACCGCAGCCAAACGCCGTGATCATCGCTTTAATTTCTTCGTTTTCAAGAACGCGGTGCGGTCTTACCTTTTCTACGTTCAAAATCTTACCGCGAAGGGGCAAAATCGCTTGGAAACGTCTGTCGCGCCCTTGCTTTGCCGTACCGCCTGCCGAGTCGCCCTCTACGATGTAAATTTCGCAAAGTTCGCTTCTTCTATCCGAACAATCCGCCAGCTTACCGGGCAAGGTTGTCGAACCTAAAACCCCCTTTCTTCTCGTAAGCTCTCTTGCGCTTCTTGCCGCGTCACGCGCTTTTTGCGCCGTGATACAACGAAGCACAAGCTCTTTCGCAACGGCAGGATTTTCTTCCAAGAAGGTTGACATATGCTCGGAAACGCATTTATTGACGAAGGTACGGATGGTGCTGTTGTTCAGCTTGTCCTTGGTCTGCGATTCAAACTGTGCGTTGGTGAGCTTAACGGAAACTACCGCCGTAATACCCTCGCGCACGTCCTCGCCCGAAAG
The DNA here is from genome assembly GCA_017452305.1 of Clostridia bacterium. Lineage (GTDB taxonomy): Bacteria > Bacillota > Clostridia > Christensenellales > Borkfalkiaceae > Scatosoma. The sequence goes on from JAFTMQ010000038.1 coordinate 834, forward strand.
CTTTTCGCTGTCCTTCAACACGTTGAGCTTATGCCCCGCGTCGTTGATGACCTTGGTAAGCGCCATCTTCAAGCCCTCTACGTGCGTACCGCCGTCGCGCGTGTTTACGTTGTTGGCGTAGCTGTAAATGACTTCGTTGTACGTTTCGTTATATTGAATAGCGACCTCGCAAACGGTGTCGCCGTCCTGTTCTTCAAAATATACGGGGGCGGGGAAAAGCAATTCGTCGCGACTCTTGTTCAATTCCTCTACGAACGAACAAATACCCCCTTCGTAACAGAAGGAATCCTTCTGTTCCTGCCCTTCTCGCTTATCTTCGAGGGAAATACGCAAGCCCTTGTTAAGGTAAGCAAGCTCGCGAAGTCTGCCCTTTAAGGTATCGTAAACGAAAATCGTCGTTTCAAAAATATCCGCGTCGGGAAGGAAGGTAACCTTCGTGCCCATTTCTTCCGTTTCGCCGATGACCTGCACACTGCGTTGAGGCACGCCTCTGTTATAGACCTGCTTAAAGATTTTACCTTCGTGGTAAACCTCTGCTTCCAGCCATTCCGAAAGGGCGTTAACCGCCTTTACGCCTACGCCGTGCAAACCGCTCGAAACCTTATAGCCCGAATCACCGCCGAACTTACCGCCCGCGTTGACTTTGGTGAATACGACTTCCAACGTCGAAATCCCTTCTTTGGGGTGAATATCGGTGGGGATACCGCGCCCGTTGTCCTGTACGGTGCAGCTTCCGTCCGCATTGATAACCACCTCGATATGTGTACAATACCCTGCGAGCGCTTCGTCGATGGAGTTATCCACGACCTCGTGAACGAGGTGATGCAAACCCTTCGCGTCCGTGGACGAAATGTACATACCGGGGCGCTTACGGATATGTTCCAACCCGTCAAGAACCTGTATTTGCTCGGCGCCGTATTCGGCTTCAATTCTTTCCGCCATGCTATTTATAGCCTCCTTAACATCTGTTTCTTTCCTTTTTTTCTCGAAAAAAGGAAAAATCAACATACGAATATATTATAACATATTAAAAAAAGATTGTACAGCGTTTCCGCCCCTTTTTTTTAATTTTTACCCCTTTAAACGTAGTTTATTTGCAAAATTTACCCCTTTTTTCGCCCGTTATTTCCCCATAAAACAAAAATCAACGCGCCATTTGATAAATCCCTCGCAGAATTTATTTGCGCAAATCCTGCCCCAAATTCACGCACTTCACGTTTTTTGTAGCACACTCAACAAAAAAAGATACAAAAAAAACAAAAAGAATTGTTTTTTAAAATTGACATTTAAAATTTTCTGTGCTATACTATCGTAGAAATATTAAAAAAGCCTTTCACGGAGGTGGAAAATATGGAAAATAAAATTTTTACCGTTGCTATCCTCGGCGCCGGCGCAAGAGGCGTTGACGCTTACGGTTGGCAACTTTATGAACAGACGGATAGATTTAAAATCGTGGCAATCTGCGATATGAACCCCGTTCGTCTTGCTTATGCAGGCGATAAATTCGACGTTCCCGAAGAAAATCGTTTCGCTACGGAAGAGGAATTTTTCCAAGAAAAACGTGCGGATTTGCTTATGGTTACCACGCAGGATAAGGACCATATCCGCCACTGCACCAAGGGTTTTGCGCTCGGCTATCACATTATGACGGAAAAGCCCTTGACGGACAAAGAAGAGGAATGCCAAGCTTTGCTTGAAGCACAAAAGAAAGCGGGCACGAAAGCACTTGTTTGCCACGTTTTGCGTTATGCCCCTGCCTTTGTTAAGTGTATGGAAATTATCGAAAGCGGAAAAATCGGTAAATTGGTAGCTATCGACGCCTTAGAACGCGTAGGGCATTGGCACCAAGCGCACAGCTACGTCCGCGGGAATTGGCGTTCCACCGAACAGCCCTGCGGCAGCGCACCCATGATTTTGGCAAAATGCTGCCACGACTTGGACCTTTTGCAATGGTACGCAAAATCCAAATGCAAGAGCATTTCTTCCGTTGGCGAACTCACCTTCTTCAAAAAGGAAAATATGCCCGAAGGCGCAGCAACCCACTGTGTAGATTGTAAGCATAAGGACACCTGCCCCTACAATGCGGAAATGATTTACATCACCAATTGGAAAAACCGTGGCTGCCCCGAAGATATTTGGCCCTTCAACGTACTTGTACAACCGCCCGTAACCGAAGAAAAATTGCGCGCGGCAATCCAAAACGGCCCTTACGGCAGATGCGTATTCCAATGCGACAACAACGTAGTTGATCATCAGCTCACGACGATGACCTTTGAAAACGGCGTAAAAGCAACGTTGACCATGACCGGCTTCACCGCACCTGGCGGCAGAAGATACTATTTCCACGGCACACACGCCGAGCTCGTTTTGGATGAGTCGGAAAATAAAATTACGCTTTGGAAATACAACGAAGGGCCTGAAAGCATCGAAATTAACGCCCTTGAAGACAGTGGCTATGGCCACGGCGGCGGCGACGTATTCTTAGTGAGAAAACTCTACGAAGTGCTTTGCGGAAACGCACAAGCGGACACCTCGCTCGAAGCGTCCGTAGAAAGCCACTTGATGGGTATCTACGCAGAACAATCCCGTTTGAACGGCGGCGAGCTTATCTACGTACATAAATAAGAAAAACGCACAAAAAAAGACCAACCCCTCGGTTGGTCTTTTTTATTGCCTATTCACTTGATATGGTACGATAGCAAGGTTTATTCTTGCCAAATTTGCTGTGCTATCGCCCAAACTTCCTCGGGATTTTGCGCTTGGAAAAGCTTTTCCTTGAACGCCGCCGCCCCTTTTTGTCCTTTCACGTAGAACGCCGCCATCTTCCGCATAAACACGGTTGTAAACCGTTCATCGCATACCTGCCCCGTCCATTTTAACTGTTTACGGAACATTTCCAACTTGCTTTCCGTCGGCACGCCCGTCAATTCGCAAAAGATTTGCGGATTAAACAGTGCCGCGCGCGCCACCATAACGCCGTCCGCGCCCGTCTCGCGCATAAGCCTTTCCGCATCCGCGTTAGAGAATACGCCGCCGTTGGCAATCACGGGGACTTGCACCGCCCTTTTCGCCGCCTCAATTTCCGCAAAATTCACGTCGCCCGCGTAAATTTTATCCTTCGTTCTGCCGTGGACGGTGATAAGGCTCGCGCCCGCACCTTCCATGCGCTTGGCAAATTCCGCCGTAATCAACTTATCGTCGGTAATGCCGATACGGAATTTCACCGTAATAATTTTTCCGCTCTTCACACACTCACGCACGATTTGTTCCGCTAAAATCGGATTTTCCAAGAGGGCGCTTCCCTCACCGTTTTTGTATATTTTCGGCACGGGACAACCCATATTGATATCCACGATCGGGAAAGGCGCAAACGCCTCGTGCTCACACGCCGCACGCAAAGTGTCGGGCTCGTTGCCGAATACCTGCGCCGCGCACAACCCCTCGTTTTCTTCCGTATATAGAAGCTCTTTCGTGTTCTCACTGCCGTATTTTAAACCCTTTGCGCTCACCATTTCGGTGTAGCAAAGCCCCGCGCCGTAGCCCTTACACAAACGACGGAAAGGATAATTCGTATATCCCGCCAAAGGCGCAAGAAATACGTTGTTTTCTGTTGTGATATTCCCTATGGTAATAGGCTTTAAACGCATACCTGCCCCCTTCATTTCGTGCTAAATGCGGAATGTGGAACACAAAACCGCCGTATTATTTTTGTAATTCCTTTTTTGCAAGTTTATAATATTCGTCCCACTCGTTTTCGCTCAATTCCGTAACGATTTTTCCGTCGGCAAGCGCAAGCGCTTCCGCCAAGGTAAAGCGTTTAGCAAAGCGTTCCGCGCTCTCTTTTAAGGCTTTTTCGCAATCCGCGCCCGCCTTTCTGCCGATATTCACCGCGGCAAAAAGTACGTCGCCAAGCTCCTTTTCCGCCTCTACACTATTGCCCGATTTATACGCCGCGAAAAATTCTTCAAGCTCCGTCTTTAAATGCTCCGCCGCACCTTCCACGGACGGGAAATCCAAGCCCGCCTTCGCCGCACGTTTACCGATTTTTTGCGCGCGCATCGCGGCAGGGAAACACTTAGGCACGTCGTTTACGGAATCCGCATAAGTTACTTGGTGCTTTCCCGTCATATAGTTCTTTTCCCATACATAAAGCGCGCTTTAGCCGTCGCTCGCTTTATCTTCACCGAATACATGGGTATGGCGAGTGATAAGTTTCGTGCAAATCCCCGTCAAGACGTCGCTCAAATTAAACGCCCCCGTTTCCTCTTTCATTACGGCATGGAAAATGACCTGCAACAACAAATCGCCCGTCTCTTCCAACACCTTTTCATCATCGTTGCAATCAATGGCGTCCACCAATTCGTACGCCTCTTCCACCGCCGACATTTTGACGGAATCGGGCGTCTGCACCCTATCCCAAGGACAGCCGTTCGGCGCGCGAAGGCGCACCACAATTTCCTTTAAATCGTCGATTGTGAAACGGGTTTTTTGCAATAAATCCACGTCCTCAATCGCCACTGCGGACGTGTAATCGTATTCTTTTTGTCTATCCAACTCAAAAAGGGAAATTCTCTTCGCCTTGCCGTCGCGGATATACTTTACTTGGCTTTCTTCGCCAAACAAATCCCCAAGCGCAAGCTTAATATCGCTCGCCAAACCGCTATCGTCCAAATCGTAAACGATAAGGGGCAAACTCAACGCGCCCGCGTTCGCTTTTTCCATAAGCTCGTAAGCGGAAACGGCGGTGTAGGAGCAACCCTTAAAATTCGCCGCACGCACGATAGCCGTCGTTTTGGAAACGCCGTCGATAATCTCCATTTTCCCGCGCGTCCGTTTAAGAAGCGCTTTCACGGAATTATCCTCGGTAGAGTCGCCGTCCACAAGATACACGCTGTCGTCGCCTTGCTCTGTAACCGCCTTGGCAAGATTTTTTGCTAACGTCGCGAAGTTGCGGCTATTTTCATATACGTAATCCAAGCAAATATGCGGCACGCCAAGCGCCACCACCGTTTGATAGGACTTGGTATTTGCCGTCCGCACGACGATTTTGCGCCCCGATTGCGCCGCCGAAAGGATAATTTCCTCTCCGCGCTTGGTCAAATCCCCTTGCTCTACGCCCAACCCGATTACCGTAATCATTCTCGTTTCACCTTCCGTTTTTTACTTACGTAAAAATTATACACTAAATCGAGCAAAAACGCAACCAAATACGCAAGATTTGTTGCATACGCCAAGCCCAAAACGGAAATTGACGGGTCTTTTAACCAAAATAGATATGCCGCCGTCTTAACGGAAAGGGCAATAAACCACGAGAACGCCGCGTATTTCGGCTTCCCCTGCGCCGTCAAGCACGCGGAAAGGGTTTGCGCGCAGGATAGCGTGAGGGTACTCACCGCCAAGGCTTTTGTCAACCGAATTAGCGTTTGCGCTTCCGCCACGACAAGGTTACGAAAAATGATTTTCACCGCAATATCCGCAAACAAATACAGCCCCACCGCGCACGGCAAAGCCACCGCCGCCGTGATAAACAGCGCAAAGCGCACCCGCTTCCAAGCCTCTTTCCCGCCCTCGACGGACGCTTTCGCCACGATAGGCACACTCGCCGCCGCTATCCCGTAGCAAATAGAAACGGGCAGGTTGATTAAGGTCGAAGCTCCGCCCGAAAACAAGCCGTAAAGGGTAACCGCGTCCTCGGCGTATTTCGAGAGCAATCGAGGCACTAACACGCTATCCAAAAGCGCGGACGCAGGCAGTAAAATTCCGCTCACGGTCACGGGGATAACCAACCGCAAAATAGGCTTCAACGCGTACACGGTATATTCGTTTCCCCTTTTTACCCCGCTTTTTCCTCGGCGATAAATTCCGAAAAGCATCAAGAGCGCAAACACTTCCGAAAGGGATACGGCGACGAGCAGCCACACCACCGTTTGTGCAATGTTTGCACGGAAAAAGTAGGCAAACAGTAAGCCAAGCCCTACCTTGACCACCTGCTCCACCACCTCGGAAAGTGTGGTGGGCAGCATATCGTTTGCCCCTTGAAAATATCCGCGAAAGACGGAAATCACAGACACGAGCACAACGGACGGCGCGAGGGCGTAATATCCGCCCAACACCTCTTCCGCGCCTTGCGCTTTGGCAATAAACGGCGCGACAATCGCCATCAACGCCGTCGCCGCCAACCCTACCGCAAAAAACAGCTTCATCGCCCGCTTAAAAAGGGGCTCGGCGCTCTTGTTTTGTCCTAATTGCTCGGCGGTTAACTTCGCCACGGTGGACGGAACGCCCGTCGAAGCCGTCAAAAATAGGCAATAGACGGGATAGACAAGTTGATACAACCCCAACCCGCGCCCGCCGATAATGTTCGTGAGCGGAATGCGATATAAACCGCCGATAAGCTTGGCAACAAAGCCGCCCAAAGCAATCCACGCCGCCCCTTTTAAAAAGCCGCCTTTCCCCTCGCGGTGCCCATCTCCGTTATCGTTCAACGCATACCTGCTACCGCCATTTTTTATATTTCCGCGCATATTGCCGCCGCGCCGGCCTGCCGTTTGCTCCATTTTACACCCCTAAATACGTAGTATTGTAAGCAGTTTGCGGCATTTTTTCTTTTTTTATTGCCAAAATCCAAGCAATTTTATATCGGGCGTTGACTTTTTGCAAAAAAGGTGATACAATAAATAAAAATAAACGCTACGCGAGGTGGACTATGGAAAAATACGCTTGGAGCGCAAAAATCAAAGCAGGTCAAAAGGAAGAATATATCCGTCGCCACAACGAAATTTGGCCGGAACTTGTCAAGGTTTTGAAGGACGCAGGGATTTGTAACTACACCATTTGGACGGACGGCAATACGTTGTTTGGCTATTATGAATGCGAAAAAGGCATTGACTTCGCCGCAAAAACACAGGCAAACAGCCCCGTCGTCGATAAATGGAACGAGTATATGGAAGACGTGATGGAAATGCCCCTCGATCCCGTTACGGGCGCACAACCCAAGCTCGTCAACGTGTTCACCTTAGATTGATTGTAAACAGAACGCGGCGCAAATGCGCCGCGCTTTTTTATCGAAATACCTATACCATGTATGGAATGAATAGCAAAAATCCCCTTTTGCACTCTGCAAAAGGGGATTTTATATTAATACCAAATTTCCTTTTCTATCAAGCTTTTGCCGTCGTAAACAAAGGTCTTTACCTCGTATTTTCCAAACGCCGCGTTAAACGTTTTGCCTTGCAAAACAAGCTTAGTCGTTTGCGCGCTATCATTGTTATTGACAAGTCGCAAAATATACTTGCCCTTTTCTTGATAAAACGCCGCAAGCGAAACTGCCTCGTTTTCCACCGTCAACACGCTCTCTACGTTTCTGCCCTCGCCGTGGGGGAAGAAGTTTAAGCCAAGCTGTGCGTTGTTAAACGCCTGCGCGTTGTTTTCCAACGTCTTCGTATCGTCGTAGGACATACGGAAACGGAAGATGCGCTTGCCTTGCTCCACGTAAGGGATATAAATATTGCGCTTGATTAGCGGCAACGTGCCAATCGGGTGCGCGCAATAGGCTACGCCACGAAGCAAGGTTGTGTACGTTGCGCCGTCCTCGTGCGAGAAACCGAACGCCCCGTCGTTATACACAACAAAGGATTTTTCACCTTCGACCATCGCCGCAAAACGCTGCACGGGATTTTCCCTGCCGTCCTTTTCGTGCTCTTCCACACCGAAGGAAACCTGCCCAACAAACGCACCGTTTGACGTGGACGGCACTTTCACCTTCAAGGCTTTTTCCTTTTCATTCCAAAGCACGTCCACCGTCACGTCGGTATAAGGCAAATTCTTATAAATTTTATACGATACGCGCACGAAACTGCTTGCGCCCTCGAAGAAGCTTTCCACTTCCGTCAAAACGTCGCCGTCCTCGACGATCTTCACGTTTTCCATACCGCGGAAAGGCCCGTTTTTGCAGTTCGACAAGGACATGGGTGCCCCATTTTCGCCAATTCGTTCCAAATCCCAACCCCAAGGATCGGCATTATCGTCGTAAATAATCGGTTCAAACGCGCCGCCCGTAAGCAATTCTTTTCCGTTCAAAACGTAGCTTTCCATCAAGCCCGTCTTACGGCTAATACGCACCGTCTTGCAATTATCCTTAAAGAGAATATCCCCCGTCGGCTGCTCGATTTCGGGCGCTTTATCTTCCGCCTTCACCGTCAAGTCCAAACGCAAAATATCCATCGCGGGCAACGTGCATTTCACCGCAATACGCTTACGGCGGTCATAATTGATATTTGACAATTCCTTAATGCATTGCGAGGGCACAACCTCGCCGCCGCACTTCACCGTTACCGTGTATTGATCGACTATGCCGCCCAACGGATCGGGCATCAAGTATTCCATTTCTACCACCGCTTCGCGCGCATAGGGCTGCGGGTTAAATACGAAGAAGGGGAATTCTCCCTCACCCGCTTTCTTTTCCTTGCCAATCATCGCAAAGAACGCCTTGTTGTATTCAACTTTTAATAAATCAAGCGCGCAATCCGCTTTGCGTAAGCTGCTCTTTTCGCCATCCGCCGCGCAAGTACCCGAGCCAACGTCGTGGAATTCAAGCGCCGACAAAGCCTTTTCCGCCGCAACAAACGCCGAAGTATTTTTATGGTACAAACCGCGAAGCTCCGCCACCGCACACAATTTTTCCGTGGTGAACAGCGCGTTTTCAAACTCTACGTGCTTGCGCTTGATACTGCTCATCGAGGTGTATGCGCCAATAAGGCATGGAATAAGCGACTTCGCCCACTCCGCCGTCGGTTGCACTTCGGCAAAATAGCTTTCAGGCGTGCTATGTACGATTTCCATTTCGCCCTTGATTTCCTCTTCCCACGCGCCGATGTCCGCAAAGTCCTTGCGAGAGGGGTTGCCACCGTGGTTGCCCACCCCCCAAAGCGCCACGCCAACCTCGGCGTTGGGCTGCTTGCTTATCTTGCGCTTAATATCGTCCAAGGAATGGCCAAAGCTACTGCAATAAATGCTGTCGTCGTCGAAACGGTGCGCCTTGATTTTGCTACCGTCCTTACCCACCCAATAAAAGACGTTGTCAGGCAAGTCCAACATATTCGGCATCGGACGACAGAACAAATAGCTGTCGTACCCGCACTTTTTCATGATTTGCACCATACCGACGTTATGGCCAAAGCTATCGAAATTGATTGCCGTCGTGGGGCGCGCGCCAAATTTCTCGTCAAAGTACGCTCTGCCGAGCTTGATTTGTCTTACAAACGCCTCGCCCGAGGGCAAGTTACAATCGGGCTGCAAATACCAACCGCCCATAATATGCCATTTCCCTTCGGCAACTAAGCGGCTAATTTCCGTAAACAGCGCGGGATCGTGTTCCTCGATAAATTCATACAAAATCGCCTCGTTGTGGCAGAAAACGTACTCGTATTCCTTAAAAAATTCTGCTGCCTGATAAAAGGTGGAAATGGCTGCGCCCAAGCCCTCTTCCCAATCCCACATCCAAACGGGGTCGATATGTGAATTACAAATTAAATGTAACTTTTTCATACTCTTTTCTTCTTCTTATTCTTTTTACGGATTGCGTTGTTTGGCAATCGCTTGCTTCCAACAGCTATGGCACATCGCGATATACGAATCGTTGCCGCCGATTAAAATTTGACCGCCCTCGGTAACGATTTTGCCCTCGCCGTCAATACGCGCGTTGACAATCGCCTTTTTTCCGCACTCGCAAATCGTCTTGATTTCGGTGATGGAATCCGCCACCTCGAAAAGGCGCAAGCTCCCGGGGAAAAGCTTGGTTAAAAAGTCGGTACGCAAGCCGTAACAAAGTACGGGAATATCCAACTCGTCCACAATCCTACGCAAATCGTCAATTTGCGCGGGTGTGAGGAATTGACACTCGTCCGCGATGATGACGTCGCAGTCGCTATATTTTTTATATTCCTCAAAAATATTCGTGTCCGCCTGCATCACGAACGCGTTTGCCGACAGACCGATACGCGAACGAACCGCCGCCACGCCGTCTCTATCGTCCAAAGCGGGCTTAATAAGCCAAACCTTCATGCCGCGCTCCTCGTAATTGAACTTAGTGATGAGCGCGTTCGCCGTTTTTGACGAACCCATCGCGCCGTACTTAAAATATAACTTCGCCATTGGTAAAAACTCCTAAATTTCAAACTCAACGCGTACATGGTAGGGGGATTTTCAATTTTCACCCTGCTTTGTACGCGTAAATTTTATTCTACAATATCCAAAATAAGCGATTGCTTCTTCGGCGCTTGCGTGCAAATTTCCGTAGCCGCAAGCAATTTTTCTGCCGCCGCCGCAAAACCGCTCTGCTTTTCCGAATACAGCACGGCAATTTCGTCGTCCTCGTTTACAAAATCCCCCGTCTTGGCGCGCAAGTAAATGCCCGCCGTCGGATCGATGACGTCCTCTTTCGTATTTCTACCCGCACCAAGAAGCAGGCTCGCCACGCCGTAGCTTTCCGTATCCACGTGCGTGATATACCCACTCTTTTTTGCCTTGACGGAATAGGAATATTTCGCCGTCGGGAAGTTTTCGGGGTGCAAAATCCAATTTTTGTCGCCCCCTTGCGCCTCGACCATATCCGCAAAGGTTTTCAAGCCCGAGCCGTCCGCAATCGCTTGTTTCGCAAGCTTTTCGCACGTCGCATAATCCCCTTTTTCGGCAAGATTTAAAATGTGCGCGGCAAGCGCAATACAAAGCTCCGTCAAATCGGCAGGTCCATTCCCTTTCAAGGTTTCCACCGCCTCGACAACCTCTAAAGAATTGCCGATTGCAAACCCCAACGGGATATCCATGTCCGTGATGAGCGCGCGCATACGCTTCCCTGCACGCTTCCCAATCGCCACCATACGCTCGGCAAGCTCACGGCTCTTTTCGAGCGTTTTCATAAACGAACCACTCCCCGTTTTGACGTCTAAAACGATACAATCGTCGTCTGCGGCGAGCTTCTTGCCCATAATACTCGATACGATAAGGGGTAAGCTATCCACCGTCGCGGTTACGTCGCGGAGCGCATACAAAAGCTTGTCGGCAGGCGCAAGCTCTGCGTTTTGTCCGACAATAGCAATTCCCACGCGGTTGACGATTTCCTTAAACTCCTCTACGGGTAAATCGGTACGGAAACCGGGGATGGCCTCTAATTTGTCAATCGTGCCGCCCGTATGGCCGAGTCCGCGTCCACTCATTTTCGCCACCTTGACGCCGAGGCTCGCTACGATGGGGGTAACGACAAGGCTCGTCTTATCCCCAACGCCGCCCGTGGAATGCTTGTCCACGCGTAAGCCGTGGATTTCGGAAAAATCCAAGCACTCGCCCGAATCGCGCACGGCAAAGGTCAACGCCGCCGTTTCTTCCACGTTCATGCCACGGAAATAGATTGCCATGCAAAGCGCCGCCACTTGATAATCGGGAATCTCGCCCTGCACGTATTTTTCGATGAACCAACGAATTTCCGCCTCGCTCAATTCGCCGCCGTCGCGCTTCTTTTGTATAATATCGTACATTCTCATAAGCTATTCACTCCAAACTGCTTAGGATTGTGTTTACTTCAAGTCTGCCTTACCAAAGGACAAGGGCAAAAGCTCTTTTAAGGTATAGACGCGGATATTTTCGGGCGTACCTAAAATAATACGGAAATCCAAATCGCAGAACTCCGCAAGCACTTGCCTACATACACCGCAGGGCGCGCAAAGCTCCGCAGGCTCTTCCCCTTTTCCGCCAACGATTGCTATCGCCGCAAATTCGCGTTCCCCCTCGCTCACCGCCTTAAAAATGGCCGTGCGCTCCGCGCAATTCGTGGGGGTGTAAGCCGCGTTTTCGATATTGCAGCCGCCGTAAACCTTCCCCGACTTCGTCAAAAGCGCCGCGCCGACGCGGAAATTTGAATAAGGGGAATAGGATTGTTTTCTCGCTTCTATGGCAAACTGTAAAAGCTCTTTATCAAGCATTTTTTATCTCCTTTAAGAAGCTCGTGCCGAATATGCCGTCCGTGGGCAAATCAAACCATTCCAAAACGGTTGCGCCGATATCGGCAAAGGTATCTCTCGTGCCGAGGTTGACCCCTTGCTTAATTTTCTTGCCATAGGCAAGCATGGGGGTACATTCACGCGAATGGTCGGTGGACGGAGTCGCGGGATCACAGCCGTGGTCGGCGGTGATAATGAGCAAATCGTCCTCGCGTAAGAGAGGCAAAAGCTCGTCTAAACGCTTGTCGAACGCCGTCATGGCGCGCGCATAGCCCTCGATATTATTTCTGTGTCCATACACCATATCAAAATCGACGAGATTGATAAAGCAAAGCCCGTTAAAATCGCGATTTGCCATACCCATGGTCACGTCCATTCCGTTTTCATTGCTCGTCGTGGGGTGGCTTTCCGTAAAGCCTTTCCCTGCGAAAATATCGTAAATTTTTCCGACGGAAATGACGTCCAAGCCCGCGTTTTTCATTACGTCCGCAATCGTCGTAGCAGGCGGCATAAGCGAATAATCGTGCCGTCGCGGCGTGCGTTGGAAGGGATATTCGCCCGTGAACGGACGGGCAATTACACGTCCTACGCCGTGCTCGCCCTGCAAAAGCTCACGCGCTTGCTCGCAATATTTATAGAGGGTTTCTACGGGCACGAGATCCTCGTGCGCCGCAATTTGGAATACGCTGTCCGCAGAGGTATAAACGATAAGCTTGCCCGTTTTGAGGTGCTCCTCGCCGTAGTCGCGGATAACGTCCGTGCCCGAATAGGGTTTGTTGCACAAAACGCCCTTTCCCGTCGCTTTTTCAAACGCGGAAATGACTTCTTCGGGGAAGCCGTTGGGGTAGGTGGGTAAGGGTTTAGGCGAATACACGCCCGCAATCTCCCAATGTCCTATCGTGGTGTCCTTTCCTTTGGACGATTCTCTCATTCGGGCATAGCAGGTACGAGGTGAATCCACTTTTCCGCCCACGCCGTCTATGTTGAAAAGTCCCAATTCCGCGAGGTTGGGACAGTCAAAGTCGGGGTGTTTGCGAATGGACGCGAGGGTGTCGCTGCCCTCGTCCCCCCAATCCGCCGCGTCGGGCATTTGACCGATGCCCACGCTATCGAGTACGATTAAAAACGCTCTCTTTGCCATATTACTCCTTATTTTTTATGCCAAATTCAAGGCAATTTCCATCATTTTCGTGAAGGAATTTTGTCTCTCTTCCGCCGTCGTGTTTTCTTCGGGATAAATGAAGGAATCGCTTACGGTACAAATGCAAAGTGCGTTCTTGCCCGCACGCGCCGCGTTGCAGTAGAGCGCCGCGGATTCCATTTCCACACCGAGTACGCCCATCTTCGCCCATTGCATACCCGAATTCGCATCGTCGTAGAACATATCCGAGGACAAAATATTGCCCACACGGTAGTTTACGCCAAGCTTTTCACATTCTTCCACCGCACGGCGAACGAGGTCATAGCTCGCAATCGGACAGAAAGTACCGGGCAAGTTGTACTGCGAAGCATAATTGCCGTTGGTGCAAGCGCCCATCGCAACGATAATATCGCGAACGTGAAGCTCGGGCGAAAAAGAGCCGCAAGAACCGACGCGAATAATGTTTTCTACTCCGTAGAAATTGAAAAGCTCGTAGGAATAAATACCGATAGAGGGTTGTCCCATACCCGAAGCCATAACGGATACGCGCTTACCCTTATAATAACCCGTGTAGCCCTGTACGCCGCGCACGTTGTTGACGAGCACCGCGTCTTCAAGGAAGTTTTCCGCAATAAATTTTGCGCGCAAAGGATCGCCGGGCATAAGCACGGTCTTTGCGAAATCGCCAAGCTTTGCTGCAATATGAGGGGTAGGAACTGACATGATTTTTATTCTCCTTTGATTTTGAATGATTTGATTTGCAATTCACGAATTTACACTCGCCGCTCGTCCAAGCCGCAAAAAACTGTGCAAGACGCAAGCTGTTCTTCCGAACGCTCGTCCAAACTGTAAAAACGGCGTAGATGCGAGCAAGACAAGGAGCGCGAGGATAACTTGAAGGAGCGTACTAAACCGTACGTGACTGAAAGTTGCCACAGCGCGACGCCGTATTGCGAAGTATATCCGTCGTTTTTAATAGCCAGAGCCGACCAAACCCTGCACCGCCTTCACCACACGGCTCGTGCCGAGACGGTCTGCGCCGTTGTCCAAAAAGGCTTGCGCGTCTTCCAAACCGGAAATGCCGCCCGCCGCCTTCACCTTTACCTCTGCGCCGACGTTCGCGCGCATCAATTTGACGTCGTCCAAGGTTGCGCCCGCCTTAGAAAAGCCCGTGGACGTCTTGATATAGTCCGCGCCCGCTTCCGTGACGATATGGCACATACGCACCTTTTCTTCTTCGTTTAAAAGGCAGGTTTCAATGATAACTTTCAATATTTTTTCGCCGCACGCCGCCTTGATGGAACGGATTTCATCGCGTACCTGGGTATCGCATTTGCCCTTTACCCAACCGATATTGACCACCATGTCAATCTCGTCTGCGCCCTCTAAAATTGCCTGCTCCGTTTCAAAAACTTTTACAGCCGTCGTGTTGTAGCCGTTAGGGAAACCGATAACGGTGCAAATCTTCAATTTATCGCCCACGTATTCCTTCGCTTGCTTAACGAAAGCAGGGGGAATACATACGGACGCCGTGCCAAATTGCATACCCTCGTCGCAAATTCTTTGAATGTCCGCCCAAGTCGCCGTTTGCAAAAGCAAAGTGTGGTCGCATTTCGATAAAATATTCTTCGTATCCATAGTGTTTTTACACTCCAAAAAAATCTCGTCGTATTATTATACCCTTTTTTTCCTTTTCTGTCAAGGATATTTTTAATTTTTCTTCTCTTACGGCGGGCGAATATTTCCAAAAGAAAAAAATTCCCTCTTTTTTAAAAGAGTTGCGTTCAAAGTATTGCAATTTGTCGAATTTTGTGTTATTATATTTTCGTAGGGCCTTCTTTATAAGAAGAAAGAAGGGTAAAATGCGGAAGATATGCAAAAGCTATTTACATCCGCTTATATCATCAAGGAATTTCACACATGGCTTTCAATCTGCAAAAGGCAAATTTTTGGAAACGCATTTCCGCGTTTATGTTCGATATCGTGCTCACCTTCGTCATCGCGCTTGCGATTATGATCGGTATGCACGCCATATTAAAGGTAGATACAAAAATCGATAAACTCAACGAATACCGCACGGAATTCGCCGAACAGCTCGACCTCGACCTCGACCTTTCCAACGAGGAATATGAAAAGCTCCCCGAAGCGGAAAAGCAAGCGCGCGAGGAAAAGTTCAAGGAACTTGAAAAAATGCTGTGGGACAACGAGGACGTGAGAAGCTTGAACTCGGAAATCATCACCAACGTTTCCGTTTCGATTATCACAAGCCTCTTGATCGGCACAACAATTTGGTATTTCGTCATTCCCCTTTTCTTAAAGCACGGCAGAACGCTCGGCAAAAAGATTTTCGGCCTTGCCGTCGTCCGCACGAACGGCGTCAAATTGACAAACCCGATTTTGTTCGTCCGCTCGCTTATCGGCTTTTACGCGATTGAAACGATGTTCCCGCTGACTTTGTTGTTTATGACCCTTTTCGGTTCGCTCGGCATCGTCGGTATCATCACCATTATCTTGTTTGCCGTGTTGCAAATCTTCGTGATGATTTACACCAAAACCAACTCTTGCATACACGACCTACTCACGGACAGTGCGGTGGTGGATATGGCAAGCCAACAGATTTTTGAAACACAGGACGAGCGCACGGAATTCGACAAGGCGGAAGCGGCGCGCAAAGCCGCGGAGCAAGAGGGCGACCGCGTCATCGCAACGGGCATTTTTGCACCTAAAACGCAACCTGCACCCATACAAACCGCGCAAACCGCAACCCCCTCGGCGCAGCCTATCGTTGCCGAGCTTGTAGAAAGCCCCGTCCCTCAAACGGAAAGCGCTCCTCAACCCGCCGAAACCGCGCAAGCGGAAAAGACGGCGGAGCAAGCCCCCGCTGCCAAAGCGGAAGCCGAGGCAACACAAACGGCGGAAACGCAGGAAACCGCCGAAAATTCCGCGCAATAAGCGGTCTTATTCCATTCGACAATTTTTTAAATTGTACATAAAAAAAGAAAAAATTTTTAAGGCACTTTCAGGAGGTTATATGAAAGTAGAATTACAGAACCTGACGAAGGTCTTCCCCAGCCGTAATAAAAAATCGGGCGAAGACGTCGTTGCGGTAAACAATTTCACCTTCACCATTCCCGACGGCACTTTGGTCGGTCTTCTCGGCCCTTCGGGTTGTGGTAAATCCACGACGCTGTACATGATTAGCGGCTTGCAAAAACCCACCTCGGGCAAGATTTTCTTCGGCGACGAAGACGTTACGGAGCTTTCCCCCGTCAACCGCGGTATCGGCTTGGTTTTCCAAAACTACGCCCTCTACCCGCATATGACGGTAAAGCAAAACATTTTGTTCCCCTTGCAGAACTTGCGCGGCAAGGACAAAATGAGCAAGCAACAAATGCTTGACCGTGCGGAAGAAGCGGCTCGCCTCGTACAAATCGACGGCTTAATGGACAGAAAACCGAGCGAGCTTTCGGGCGGCCAACAACAACGTGTAGCTATTGCGCGCGCACTTGTTAAAATGCCCCGCGTTCTGCTTTTGGACGAACCTCTTTCCAACCTCGACGCTCGTTTGAGATTGCAAACGCGTGAGGAAATTAGAAGAATTCAAAAAGAAACGGGTATCACGACGGTATTCGTTACCCACGACCAAGAAGAAGCGATGAGTATTTCCGATATTATCGTCGTTATGAAGTTGGGCGTTGTACAACAAGTGGGCAAGCCCCAAGAAATTTACGACAACCCCACCAACCTCTTCGTTGCGAAATTCCTCGGTACGCCCCCCATCAACGTATTCAAGGGCGCTGTAAAAGACGGCAAGCTCTACGTCGGTGACGCGGCGGTATTGGACGTAAACGGCGTGGAAGACCAAGACGTTACGGTGGCTATCCGTCCCGAGGGCTTCGACCTCGACGAAAACGGCGCTTTCGTTTGCGAACTTTCCAACGTGGAAGTTATGGGCAGAGACGTGAGCATCGTATCCCGCCACGAAGCGTCGCTTAACCCCATCATCCGCTCGATTATCAACGCGGATAACAAGGTGGACGTAACCGCAAAAACGGTTAGCTATTCCTTGAAACCCCACAAAGTATTCCTCTTCAACGCGGAAACGGAAGAAAGAATTTACTTCGAGTAATTCCTTTCCCGTGAAAAAATCTTTGTAAGGAGGTTATTATGTCTGAAAATCAAACGACTGTTCAAGCGCCCGTAAAGCGTATCGTTGCTTGTCCCCATTGCGGAACAAAACTGTACGTCACGCAAAACAACGCCGCTTATCAGTGTCCTAAATGTAACGAGTTTTTCCAAATTCAAGGCAAGCAAGAAAAGAAAGACTTGCGCGAGGTTGGCTCTAAATTCTTAACGAAAATCAAATTCGACAGTTGGAAAGGTTGGATTTATTTGCTTCCCACCCTTATCCTGCTTGCCATCTTTACGGTATGGCCCATCATCAATACTATCCGCATTTCCTTATTGGAAAACTACGGCGCGTTGGGTGCAGCCGGCGGCGAAACGTTCGCATTCGGTTTTGGCAACTTCGAGAAGGTTATTCAATATAAAGGCTTCTTGACTTGTTTGCAAAACACCCTTTTGCTGTGTTTCCTCACCGTTCCTATCTCTACCGTCTTGGCGTTGCTTATTGCCGTTTGCTTGAACGCGATTAAGCCCTTGCAAAAATTCTTGCAAACGATCTTCTTCTTGCCCTACGTAACCAACTCGATTGCAATCGGTATGGTATTCGCGGCAATGTTCAACATCGTCGGCAGCTTCATCGGCACGAACAACGAAATTATTATCACCGCAGGTATTATGAACAATATCTTGGGCGTATTCGGTATCGAGCCTATCAACTGGATCAACGCAGGTTCAAGCTATTGGTCAAACATCACCGTACTCGTCGTATATATCGTTTGGAACGCGCTCCCCTTCAAAATTCTTATCTTGCTCGGCGGCTTGCAAAGCGTGAATAAGCAATACTACGAAGCGGCGCAAATCGACAGCACCCCCCGTTGGAGAGTGTTTACGAGAATCACCGTTCCCCTTCTTTCCCCCATGCTCGCATACGTCGTTATCACGGGCTTTATCGGCGGGTTTAAGGAATATTCGAGTATCGTCGGTATCTTTGGCGAATCCATGGGCGCACCCGGCGCAAAGGGCAGCTTAAACACCATGGTCGGTTTCATCTACGACTGCTTGGGCAGAGACCGCGACGGCGTTGCCAGCGCGGCGGCACTTATCCTTTTTGCCATCATCTTCGTCGTAACGATGATTAACCTGTACGTCAGCAAAAAGAAGACACACTATTAAGGAGGTAAAAACGCATGGAAAACAACACCGTAAATAACGCGGAAGAAACGAACGTTCCCGAAACGCAAAACGCGGAAGCTATCGACGCTCCTGCGCAACCTACCCCCGAAGCACCTGCGGCTCCCGAAGCCCCTGCAGCGCCCGAGGCTCCTGCTGCTCCCGCAGCTCCCGTAGAAAACAAATCCACGTTGGCGCAAGGCGTCATGCACGAACAAAATATTAAAGCCGTCACCCAAAAGCAAACGGTGGGTAAGATATTCGTACAAATCGCGCTCTACGCCTTCTTGGGCTTTATGGCGCTCGTCGTATTATTCCCCTTCTATTGGATGATCATTTCGTCCTTGAAGACGGTGAAGGAATACGAATTGTCCACCCCCACCTTGTTCCCTCAACAAATCATGTGGTCGAACTACTCTACGGCATTCACCACGGGCGGACTTGGCAGATTGTTCTTGAACACCCTTTTCGTTGGCGTCGTATCCACGATTTTGTCCCTCATTATCACCGTTTTGTCGGCATTCGCATTTGCCCGCCTTGAATTTAAAGGCAAAAACGCGTTGTTCGCCTTCCTTTTGGCGACGATGATGATCCCCGGCGAATTGTTCACGATTACCAACTATCAAACCATCAACCAATTTGGTTGGATGAATACGTACACCGTACTCATCGTGCCTTTCCTTGTCAGCGTCTTCTATATTTATTTATTGAAGCAAAACTTCATGCAGATCCCTAACGAGCTGTATTTGGCGGCAAAGGTTGACGGCACGACGGACTTTATGTACCTTTTGAAGGTTATGATCCCCTTGGCGCTCCCCACCCTTATCTCGATCACGATTTTGAAGATGATGGGCGCGTGGAACTCCTACATTTGGCCTCGTTTGGTTGCGAACAAGGAAGAAATGCGACTGATCACCAACGGTTTGCGCGCGCTTGCTTTCGTAGATGAAGCAACAGACAGACCCAACATTCCCGTACAAATGGCGGCGGTTGCCATGGTTTCCGCTCCTTTGTTTATGGTGTTCCTCTTCTTACGTAAATATATTATGAAGGGCGTATCCAGAAGCGGTATCAAGGGCTAATTTACTCAAACAAAAATTAAAAAATAAAAATATACAAGGAAGTAAAACAATGAAAAACATCAAGAAATCTTTGTTTGCAATCGTTTCTGCGGTTTTGGTTACCGCAAACCTTGCCTCATTCGCGGCTTGCGGCGTAGCAAGCGGCGGCGGTGAAGGCGGCGGCGAAGTAGATACGAACAAGTACACCTACGAAACCCCCGACACCGTAGAAATCACGGACGTTGTTCCCTACGACGGCAGTGACGTTACCGTTACCTTCTATCACACGATGGGTGCCAACCTTCGCGCCGTATTGGACAAGTACATTCCTCAATTCAACGCAATGTACCCCAACATCACCATCGACCATCAACAAATGGGCGACTACAACGGCGTTCGCGACCAAATCTCCAAAGAGCTTACGGCAAAGAACTCCCCGAGCATCGCGTACTGCTATCCCGACCACGTAGCCCTTTACAACAAGGCAAAAGCCGTGCTTACCCTCGATAGCTATATCGAAAGCAAGGCAACGGTTACGAAGGACGACGGCACGACGGAAATCATGGGTCTTAGCAAGGAACAAAGAGAAGACTTCGTACTTGGCTACTACGTAGAAGGCCGTGCTTACGGTGACGATAAGATGTACACCCTTCCTTACTCCAAGTCCACCGAGGTTTTGTACTACAACAAGACGTATTTCGAACAAAAGGGCTATGAAGTACCCAAAACTTGGGATGATATGGAAGCGCTTTGCAAGGCAATCAAAGAAGACCCTGCAAACAAAAACGTTATCCCCTTGGGCTACGACTCCGAAGCAAACTGGTTCATCACGATGACCGAACAAATGCAATCCCCTTACACCTCTGCAAAGAAGGGCAACCACTTCCTTTTCAACACGGAAGAAAACAGAGCGTTCGTAAAGAGATTCTCCGATTGGTACGATAAGGGCTACGTTATCACCGAAGAATTGAACGGTGGTTACACGTCCGACTTGTTCGCACAAAAGAGCCCCGATAAGGCAATCAGCTATATGTGTATCGGTTCGTCGGCAGGTGCAAGCTATCAATGCCCCGACCCCGTAACGGACGAAGACGGCAAGAGCTCCTACCCCTTCGAAGTAGGTATCGCAATGATCCCTCAGGTTAACCCCGAAAGACCTAAGGTTATTTCCCAAGGTCCTTCCCTCGTTCTCTTCAAGAAATCCGCGCAAGAACAAGCTGCAGCTTGGTTGTTCGCAAAATTCTTGACCACGACGGTAAACTTGCAAGCAGAATTCTCCATGACTTCCGGTTACGCTCCCGTTATCAACTCGGTTACGAACAACTCCGTTTATGCTGACTTCCTTGCAAATGCTGACGGCAATGCAAAATTGCAGGCTTCCTGCGTTAAGCAAACGCTTGCGCAACAAGACGCATTCTTCGTATCCCCCGCATTCGTTGGTTCTTCCCAAGCTCGTGACGCGGTAGGCTTGCTTATTCAAACCTGCTTCGTAAAGAACGATATCGGCAACCAAAGCATTGACACCTTCATCGCGAACGCATTTGAAGACGCTATCGACGAATTGGTATTCGACTTCTCTTAATTGATAACGGATTTTCAACAAACCTTATTTAAAAGGAAATAAAACACAATGAAAAAATTATTATCCTTATTGTTGCTTGCTTGCCTTGCCCTCGGTATGTTTGCGGGCTGTGGCGACGGCAACCAAGATAACTCTAATAATGCGGGCAACTCCAACTCCGTATCCGATACAAACTCGGATACGGGCTCGGAAGAGCCGCCGATAGAGCTCGTGGACTACGTCGCGCAAGTTCCCCTCAACATGAACAACGGCGCAAAGCACGCGGAAGTAACGCTCAAACAGCACATCGACGGCGACACTTCCCACTTCTACGAAAATATCCCCGAATTAGACCTCGTTGGCAATATCTTAAAGGCAAGATATATCGCCATCAACACCCCCGAATCCACGGGCACGATTGAGCCGTGGGGCAAAAAGGCGTCCAACTTCACCAAAGAAAAGCTTTCGAATGCTTCCTCTATTATTATAGAAACGGACGGCACGGAATGGGAAACGGACTCCACGGGCGATAGATACCTCGTTTGGGTATGGTACAAAGCAAAAGGCGCGGATACTTACCGCAACCTCAACCTTGAAATTTTGCAAGAGGGCTTGGCAGTCGGTAACAAGGCAGGTCAATCCCGTTACGGCAGCATTTGTACGGACGCCATCGCGCAAGCAAAGGCGTTAAAGGTGAATTGCCACTCCAAGGAAAAAGACCCCGATTTCTATTACGGCGACGCAATCGAATTGACCTTGAAAGAGCTCCGCACCAACGTTGCGAAGTATAACGGCAAACGCGTAGCGTTTGAAGCAACCGCTTGCGTTTACAACGATTGGAACGTTTACGTAGAAGACTTTGACGAAGAAACGCAAAGATATTACGGTATTTCCGTATTCTACGGCTACAACGGCACCTTCCACGACATTCTTGCCCCGGGCAACCGCGCGCGTATCGTCGGTAAGGTTTCCTATTACGAAGCGGGCGGCACCTACCAAATTTCCGACTTGAAGTACGATTTGATGGATCCGAAAAACCCCAACAACACCATCAAATTGGGCGACGGCGAAACGCCTGCTTACACGGAATATACGCTTACCGAATTTAACAGCACCGTTACGGTAGAACGCGAAGAGCTTGACATTATTACGGGCGAAATGGTGGTTATCCCTACCAACTTCAAGGTGTCGGAATTGGCAATGTCCGCTTCGATTTCCATGAAAAACTTGACGGTTATCGACGCGTACACCACCCATAACGGCGGTAACAACGACGGCGCAATTTCCTTGACCTGCAAGGACGATAAAGGCAACCAAATCGTCGTTCGCACCGTAGTGTTGAAAGATAACGAAGGCAACTTAATCACCCAAGACCGTTTCATGGGCAAAACCATCGACGTAAAGGGTATTGTGGATTACTACGACGGCGCTTACCAAATTAAGGTATTCTGGCTCAACAGCATCACCATTCACTAATCAAAAAACAAAAAATATTTTTTATAAGGAGATAAAACATGAAAAAACTCTTGACAAGCTTACTTGCTTTGCTCACCTGTTTTGCTTGCGCTACGGCAGTAGCTTGCGGCGAAGGCGGTAACAACAGCAGCAACGACACGGGCAGCAGCAACACGGGCAGCAGCGACACGGGCAGTTCCGACACGGGTTCCGAAGAGGATGAACTCCAAGACGCAGTAGATTATCTTGAAACGCTCTACAAAGAACAAAACGTAGAAACGCGCCAAGACTATGAAGTGCTTCCTGCGATTATGGGCTACCCTATCACCTGGACCGTTGACGTTGAAACGGGTGTAACCATCAAGGTTGAAGACAACAAGGTTATCGTTGACGTTGACGAGCTCTTGGACGAAAACCTCACCTACGTGCTTACCGCAACCGTAGCAGACGGCGACAGAACGGTTACCGTTTCCTTCACGCGCGTTGTACTTGCAGCTCCCTCTATTATTCCCGTAGCAATCACGGAAGCTCCCCAAGCAGGCGTAGCTTACAAGTATCACGTATATCAATCCACGTTGGCGCAAGATATGTACTTCGCAGGCGGTATGGCTGCTACCTACTACTTCTCTACGACGACGAATTGGGAAGAAGGCGTTGACGTTTATGCAGAATACGTAGCAGACAGCACGACGGACTTCTACCTCTACTTCGTAAAAGACGGCGTTAACCAATACCTCGGCGTTAAGGTAAGCGATGACGGCGCACACGACAACATCATCTACGGCACCGAAAAAGTTTCCACCTTCGTTTGGAACGCAGACCTCGGCACCGTTACCACGCACCTTGAAGCAACGAAGAACAACGGCGGTCCTAACGACTTCTACTTCGGTAACTACGGCGACAAGACGACGATCAGCTGCTCCTACACCTCTTATGCAGGCGGCGCAGGCAACAACGTTGGTCACCTCGTAACCATGGTTGACAAAAACTCCATCACCCCCGACGTTAAGGTTGCGGAAAGTAAAGCAGGCCTTGC
>JAFTMQ010000039.1 GCA_017452305.1 Clostridia bacterium
ACCATAGAATTTTCGTCTTGTCAATAGTTTTTGCGAAAAAAATTAAAAAATACGAAAAATTTTTTACGGGTTCGTCAAGCAATCTTGTTTATAAAGAATTTCGTTGATATAATCGCAAGCGGTTTTTAATTCCCGCTCGTGCGTGTAATCATTTTTATAGACTTCGATAAGCAACGCGCCGTTGAAATCGGTGTCTTTAAGGCGGGAAACAAGCTCGCTGAAATCGAAAATTCCCTGCCCGGGCAAACGGATTTTTCCGTTTGTATCCACGTCCGAAATATGCACGTAGGCAAGCTTTTCGCGCATTTCGTTTAGATATTCGTAGTAAGGTGTACCGGAAATGCGGGCTTGCTTTATGTCCAACACACCGCGCAAATTCGGGATTGCCGACGAAAGAACGTTAAATACGCCAACGCGGTTATAGGTGGACCACTCCACGTTTTCCAAACAGAGCGTTACGCCGCGGTTTGTGCAAAAATCCGTTAATTTTTCAAAGCCTTTAATCATAGACGGAAAATCGTCGTTTTCGCCCGTGCGCGCGGCTTTTTTCATACGCGTTGTGCCGTGGAAGGTATAATAGGGCGCTTGCAGGGCATTTGCCGCCTGCAACACCTTTTCCGCCCAAGCATACGCGTCCGTTTGCACACGCGGGTGCGCGCTGAAAAGCTGCGGTTCAAATTCCGTATTTAAGGCGTGGACGGAATTGATTTTTAAATCCCCTTTTTTGCTTGCAAGCAAGTCGCCAAACTCTTTTCCATATTCCGAAAAGGACGTGAGAAAAACCTCGGCGCAGGGTACGCCCAAGCCGTTTAATAAAGGCAACGCCTCTTCGTTATATTTGCGCATAAACAGCGACGCCGTGGATACCCCTGCTTGCATAATTTTGCTCCGTTACTTTATATAATATACGCGGTTTTCCTTGCGAGGTTTCTTGTCGGGGTCGTGGTCGGGATAGCCCAAAATGCAGTTGCCGATACCCTCATATTCGCCCTCTAAACCGAGCGATTTTAAAATTGCCTTGCCCTCGTCCGTTTCAAAGGTCTCTTTTGCGCGGTGAATCCAACACGCGCCAAGCCCCAAAGCGTGCGCGGCAAGCTGTAAATTTTCCATAACGAGCGAGCCGTCGTAAAGGTAGGTGGGTACGCTTTTATCCGCAAGCACAACGAGCACAACGGGCGCGCCGTAGAAAGGGTCTGCGCGGAAAAACGGATCTTTGCCCGCGTTAAGTTTTGACAATTCATCGCGTACCTGCCTATTGGTAACCGCCAAAATAATCGGCGCTTGCTTATTCAAGCCCGAGGGTGCGTTCAAGCCCGCCTCGATGATTTGGTCGATAAGCTCCTGCGGGACGGGGTCGGGTTTGTATTTTTTGATACTTTTGCGGGTGAGCATTGCTTGTAAAGCGTCCATGATTTTTCCTTCCTTTTATTATTGTTTATAAACGAGGTCTTTTTCCGTCCAACTTGCAAGGACAGCGCACATATCTTTGGCGAGCGCTTTTGCGCCCTCTAAATCGTGGTCGAGATAGTTTCCGCATTCGATTTTGGTCGTGCCGGGGATTTCGCCCTCAAAGCGCGCGGCGAATGCCATGCTTTCTTTGACGAGCGCAATCGCTTCGGTGTGCGAAACCTCGTCGCGCGTAAGCAGGTAAAAACCCGTTCTGCAACCCATCGGGCCGACGTAAACGATTTTATCGCCGTGCTTGGAATTGCGCGCGTAGGTAGCGAACAAATGCTCCAAGGTGTGCGCGGCGCTCATCTCAAAATAATCGCCGCCGTTGGGCTTTTTCATGCGGATATCGTAGGTGACGACGTCGCCGTCGATACGGGAGATATACATTCCCTTTTCTAATATATCGTGGTTGACGGTAAAGCTTGCTATCTTTTTCATAAATTTTCTTCCTTATTCACCAAGCAAAGCGCGAAACGAGGGGGGCAGGTGTGCGGCTATCGTAATTAACTCCTTTGTGACGGGGTGGATAAACTGCAATTTCGAGGCGTGCAAGCCAAGGCGGGAAAGCGGATTTTTGACCGTCGTTCCGTCCGGCTTTTTGCCGTATTTATCGTCCCCGACAACGGGATTGCCAAGCCACTGCATATGTGCGCGGATTTGATTTTTTCTGCCCGTGTCTATCTTGACACGGAGCAGGCTATACGCCGAATTTTCATTGACGACCTCGTAGTGCGTAACCGCCTTTTGCCCCGTCGGATCGTTCGTAACGTAGGTAATATTGTTGACGTTTTCTTTGAGGTAGGTGGTGAGCGTTTTGCTCTTTTCCGCCAAAATGCCGTCCACTACGGCGTAATATTCGCGCGTTTGCACTTGCTCGTTCCAATGCATTTTTAGCATGGAATGGATTTTAATATTCTTCGCAAACACGAGCACGCCCGACGTTTCCTTGTCAATTCTATGCAAAACGAAGGCGCGCGCGTTTTTATCGTTCGCTTGCAAGTGGTCGCTCACGTAGCCGTAGGCGCACTCCCGTTCCTTATCGCTTTCAACGGAAAGCAAGCCCGCGGGTTTATCGACGGCGATAAAATCGTCGTCCTCATAGATGATTTTTACGTCGCTTCTGCGGAAGGCGGGCTTGGGCGCAGGCTTGCCGCGCGTGGGCTGTGTTGCCGTCGCGCCGTCATTTACGGGACGATTGGAAAGCTTGACCTCGTCATCCTTGGCGAGCATAAACTTATACTGAGTAACCACCCTGCCGTTGACAAGCACCTGCCGTCTTACAAGCAAGGATTTTACGTTGTTAC
>JAFTMQ010000040.1 GCA_017452305.1 Clostridia bacterium
CGCGGACGTGTATATGTATCAGCGCCGCAGAGAAAAGCTGTTGGAAACTTGCGCGGAAATAGGCGTTACGCCCGCCGACAGTGCGGAAAGGGGCGGCTTTGATATTTTAATCAACTGCACGGGCGTGGGTATGCACGACAGCGAGGGGCTTTCCCCCGTGACGGTGCAAGCGTTCCGAGGCGCAAGCGCGGCGATCGACTTAATTTACGTGCCCGAAAAATCGGAGTTTTTACGTCTTGCCGAGACGCAAGGCTTGCAAATTTTAAACGGCGCCGCAATGCTTTTTTATCAAGCGTACTATGCCGACTGCCTGTATTTGGATATACAGCCAAGCGACGAACAAGCGACGGCGCTTTACCGTCAATTTATACAAAAATAACCTTTAAGGAAGGTGGAATATGAAATTTTTAGTGATTAACGGCGTCAACCTCAACCTCACGGGCAAACGCGAACAAGGGGTGTACGGCACGCAAACCTTGGAGCAAATCAACGCGGAAATCGCGGCGTTTTGCACGGCACAAGGGGATAGTGTGGATTTTTATCAAAGCAATATCGAGGGCGAGCTTGTCAACAAGTTGCACGAGGCGTTTTTGGGCAAAACGCACGACGCTATCGTGCTCAATGCGGGCGCGTTCACCCATTATAGCTACGCCCTTCGCGACGCGATTGCGGCAATCGATATTCCCGTTGCCGAGGTGCATATGTCCAACGTGCACGCCCGCGAGGCGTTCCGTAAAACGAGCGTGCTTTCCGAGGTGTGTAAAGGGGTAATTTGCGGCTTTGGCAAGCACAGCTACACGGCGGCGATTTGCGCGTTAAAGAACGCGAAGTAATCGGCGCAAAATAGGCGAATATAAGCAACGGAGCGAACTATGAACCTTATTCTATGCGGCATGATGGGCTCGGGTAAAACGACCGTCGGCATAAAAATTGCACAGCGCACGGGCAAAAGCTTTGTGGATACCGACGCTCTTATCGAGGAACGGCACGGCAAAATTTCCGACATTTTCGCGCGATTTGGCGAGGATTATTTCCGTGATTTAGAGAGTGAAATCGTGCAAGAGCTTTGCAGGCAAGACGGATTAGTGATTTCGACGGGCGGCGGTTTGGTGCTTCGCAAAAAAAATGTCGATGCCCTTCGACAAAACGGAAAAATCATTTTTTTGCGCGCAAGCCTTGAAACCTTGTCCAACCGTTTGCGTGCGGATAGCACGCGCCCTTTGCTGCAATCGGAAACGGAGAGCATAACCGCGCGTATTTCCAAGCTTTTAACCGAGCGTACTTCTATCTACGAGGGGGCGGCAAGTTGCGTCGTGGACGTGGATAAAAAGTCGGTGGACGAAATCGCAACCGAAATTATAAATCTTACCCAAAACAACTAAAACAAGGGGGCAGGTACGAGATGAAAACAATTTTAATCACGGGCGGCGTGCGTGGAATCGGCAGAAGTATCGCCTTGAAATTCCAGCAAAAAGGCTTCCGCGTTTGCGCGGTATATTCCCGTGACGAAGAAAATGCACAATCCCTTGCCGCGCTCGGTATCGAGACGTATAAAGCGGACGTTTCCAAGGAAGACGAGGTGATCGCGCTCTTTAAAAAAATCGGCGGGGTGGACGTGCTTGTCAACAACGCGGGTATTTCCCTTATTAAGCAAATTCAAGATATTTCTTACGAGGAATATGGGCGCGTAATGTCCGTCAATATGGGCGGCGCCTTTCTTTGTTCGCGCGAGGCGGCGAAAGGAATGATAGACAAGCAAAGTGGACTTATTGTCAATATTTCTTCCGTTTGGGGAGAGGTTGGCGGCAGTTGCGAAAGCGTGTATTCCGCGTCCAAAGCGGCACTGCTTGGCTTTACCAAAGCGCTCGCCAAGGAGTTGGGTTGGTCGGGCGTGCGCGTCAACAGCGTTTCCCCCGGTGTGATTGATACGCCGATGAACGCCCATTTTTCCGCCGAGGATATGCAAGCCATTAAGGAAGAAATTCCTATGGGTAGATTGGGCACGGGCGAGGACGTCGCGCGCGCCGTGGAATATTTGTATGAAAACGATTACGTCACGGGCGTGGATATCCCCGTCAACGGCGGCTTTTCGATTGTGTAATTACCGCTTTTTTAAGTAGCTATCCAAAATATTTTGTATAAACTCGTCTGCAATCCCTTGCGTAGGGGATTGCGGATTTTTTTTGTCCTCTTGTGCGGCGGAATGGTCGTCCGCCCACGTTTTGTGCTCATGTTCGGCGGAGCAACCGTCTTTTTCCGCTTTGCCGTCCATATTTTCGGGCGGCTTATTCGCGCCGCTCGATTTTTGCTCGGCGGGATTTCCGCCCAAACCGCCCAAACCGCCAAACGCGCCCGAGAATTTGGATAAATCGTTTAAAAAATTCAACATTTGCTCGGAATCCTTAATCTTCCCCATCAGCGGTTTGACGCTCTCCGCAAAGGTGGGGTTTTGCGAAAGGTAATACAATAAAACTAAAATTAAAATTTCCATATTGTATTATATGCGCACGTGCGCAAAGAAGTCCGTGTAGCCAAACCCGCGCCAAATGAATACAATATAGTATTTGGAGGTGTGAACATGAAAAGTTTTAAAGACTACGCAAGGCAAACGGACGCAAATTCCACCGCACAACAGTCCCAACAAGCGCCCGAGGGGGATAACTCGGCTGCTACGGCAAACGCGGAGGACCTCGCCAAGCAAATCGCGCGCGCTTACAACGGCAAGAGCAACGCGTCGATGCTTAAAAATATTTTATTGCAAGCGGAAAAGAGCAAGCGCGCGGGCACGCTGTCCAACGAGGAAATCGAGCGTTTTTATCAAAGCTTTGCGCCCATGCTCGACGGGGTGCAACGGCGGAAATTGCGGTCTATTGTCGATAAATTAAAGGAAATTTGAGCCGCGCGGCTTTTCCCTCGCAATCTCTTGCAAGGCAGTCAAAAGCAGTTCGATTTCCTTTGCGGAATTGAAGTGCGAAAGGGAAGCGCGCACCAATCCGCCGTCCAACGTACCGAGCGCCTCGTGCATAAGCGGCGCGCAATGCAAGCCGCTCCGCACCGCAATCCCGTACCCGTCGGAAAGTCGTTGCGCGATATATTCGGACGGATATACGCGGTGCGCAAACGCTACAATGCCGCACGGATTGAGGGAAGAATACAGCGTGTAATCGGGCAATTCCGCAAGCCCGTCAAGTAGCTGGGCGGTCAACTTTGTAAGCTTGTTTTGCACGCGCTTTCCGTGAATGGTCAAATACCTGCCCCCCTCTAACAGCGAAATAATGGCAGGGAAAGCGAGTGTGCCCGCTTCCAAACGGTCGGGGTAAAAATCGGGCATTTCCAAAAGATTGCTAATAGAGCCCGTCCCACCATAACAAAACGGAGCAGGGTTTAGCCGTTCGGAAAAGAGCAACGCGCCGCTCCCTTGAATGCCGTGCATCCCCTTATGCCCTGCCACCGCCAACGCGTCGATTTTTGTTTTTTGCATGTCGATAGGCAAGTGTCCGCAGCCTTGCGCTCCGTCGCAGATAAGCAAAACGTGCTCGGGCAAAACGGTGCGGATTTTTTCAAGGTCGGGCACGGCACCGTTGACGTTCGAGGCGGTCGTTACGACCACGGCGCGGGTGTTGGGACGCAGCAGCGCGCGTATGCTTTCCGCTTGTACGTTCGCTTCGCCCTTTTCGCCCGTCAAGGGGCAAACGTCGTATTGAATAATCCCTGCCGTTTGCAGTGCGTAAAGAGGACGGAGCACGGAATTATGCTC
Organism: Clostridia bacterium; assembly: GCA_017452305.1. Taxonomy (GTDB): domain Bacteria; phylum Bacillota; class Clostridia; order Christensenellales; family Borkfalkiaceae; genus Scatosoma. Next base: position 3,758 of record JAFTMQ010000040.1, read on the forward strand.
CATACAAGTCGTAACAACGTGGTCGCCCTTTTGGAGCGCGCCGAAAAGCGCGATATTTAACGCTTCCGTGCAATTTTTCGTAAAGACGACGCGGTCAAAGCTGTATCCGCCGAAAAATTCGTTTAAGGTATTTCGGCAATCTTGCGTGAGCCGCGCACACGTGAGGGCGAGTTTATGCCCGCTCCGTCCAGGATTGGCGCATACGCGCACGGCGGATTGCACGGCAGTGAGTACTTGGTCGGGTTTTCTGCCGCCCGTAGCGGCATTGTCAAAATAAATCATAACACACCTCTTGCTTTGTTTTTCTCATACATTATAGTAAAAGGAATAAACGGACGCGCGATTATCCTTTACAGTATAGTATTCCAAAGAGGAGGTTAGTATGATATGATAATTTTGGCAGTTTTTCGTTCTCGTTCGCATAGCATTGATTATGCGGAGCGGTTAAAAAAATACGGCGTGTCGGCAATTCTCGTGCCCACGCCCAAAGAGGCGCGGATAGGCTGCGGGCTTTGCGTGCAGATAGACGGGCGGGACGCACCAAAGGCAAGCGCGATTTTAAAGACGGGCAAATATCCGTCCTTTAAGGGATTTTATAAAATGGATTTTTCGACGGGAAAGCTTGTATTAAAACCTTATTTTTGGTACAAAGAGCGATAGCAGGTACGAGTTGAATGAATTTTTAAAGAAAATTTGCGTAAATACTTGCATTCAAAAGGCAAGTGTGTTATACTATGTGTATTATGAAACGCAGCGATAAAATCTCGGCGCTTGCCGAGCTTGAAAAACTTTATTTCGACGCAAAGCCTGCCTTGAAATTTTCTACGCCGTACGAGCTGCTTGTCGCGGTGATTTTATCCGCACAATGCACGGACGAACGAGTGAATAAGGTGACGGAAATTTTATTCCAAGCCCACAACACGCCCAGGACGATGCTTGCGCTCACGCAAACGGAGCTTGAAAAATTTATTTTTTCTTGCGGCTTTTATCGAATGAAAGCCGAGCATATTCTTTCGGCAAGCAAAGACATTCTCGAAAGATTTGGCGGGGAAGTGCCGAGTACCGTCGAGGATTTGATGTCCCTTGCAGGCGTAGGCAAAAAGACGGCAAACGTCGTGTATTCGGTGGCGTTCGGCGGGGACGCGATTGCGGTGGATACCCACGTTTTACGTGTAAGCAACCGTTTAGGGCTTGCAAAAGGCAATACACCGTTAGAGGTAGAAGCAGGCTTGAATAAAGCCATTCCAAAATCCAATTGGTCGAAGGCGCACCATTGGCTTATCTATCACGGTAGGCGGGTTTGCCATTCCCAACGCCCCGACTGCGAAAACTGCACCTTGCGCGCTTTGTGCGATTACGCAAAATCGGGCAAAAGTCCTACAAAAAAATAAAAACGAATAATCCACCCTCGCAAACCGCATACTGCGGGTACGGGGGTATTTTTATGCAAACAAATTGTGAAAGAACGGGCAACGAGCAAGCACAAATAGAGCTTTTATGCCAAATGGAAGAGTTGGCGGCAAAGAAAGCGGGGATATATTCACGCCTTTTAATCGACGCGCAGCTCGCCAAAAAAATGGAGGAGCTGCAAACGCGCCATACCGAGCGTAAAAAAGCGTTGGAAGAACTGCTTTACGGCAAGGCAAAAAAGACGAAAGGTGAGGGGCAGGTACGAGGTGAAGATAAATGAAGTTGGAAAAACGTGAGATTACGCTCAACGAAGCGGACAGTGTAAAGGATATGTATTTTTACGAGAAAAATTTGCAATTTCGCTACGGTCAAGCCTTAAAATTTGCCGAGCGGAAAGAGGCGGAGGGAGAAATTTCCCGCCTGCTTCGCGAAACGGAAAAGGACGCCGCGCTTTTAGAGGAGCTGTGCAAATGCACGCCCGCCGCAATCGGTGGAAAATCCTCTTAAACCTAATGCGTAATTAAAACTAAATAAAAATAGTAAAAAAATGCGTTGAAACCTTGTAAAATGAGGAATTCGGCGCGTTTTTTTGTTGACAAATGCTTTGCCAAATAGTATAATAAAAAAAATTAAACGGCAAAGCCGTTACAAAAGAGGTGTCTTATGGCAAAAGAAACAAAGGAAAAGAAACCTAATCCTATCAAGAAATTCTTTGAAGAATTTAAGAAGTTTATCACTCGTGGCAACGTCCTCGACATGGCTGTCGGTGTTATCGTCGGCGGCGCGTTCACGGCAATCGTTAACGGCGTAGGCAATTTCGTGCTTAAACCTTTAATCAATTGGTTGTTGGCAATCATCACGAACGGCGAAGGCTTA
>JAFTMQ010000004.1 GCA_017452305.1 Clostridia bacterium
CCTGCAATGACCGAATCGGGCCGAGCGGTATAAAGATATTCGAAAACACACATTCTTTCAGACTTTTCTCCGCAATGCTCCGAAATCGATTTTAAGCCGTCCTTAGAAAATACTACGATTTCCCCCGGCAAGACGTCGCGTACAAAGTTTGCACCTACGGAATTGAGTGCGCAGCTCTCGCTAGATACCACGTATTCCCCGTCGTTACGCTGCCCAAAACAAAGGGGGTGTAAACCGTTTTGATCGCGTACCGCAATCAGCTTTTGCGGCGACATAATAAGCAAGGAATACGCACCTTTCAGCTTCGTCATCGCACGGCAAACCGCTTCTTCGATCGAGCCGCTAGAAATACGCTCCTTAATAATCACGGCGGAAATAATCTCCGCGTCGTTGCCCGTATGGAAAATCGAACCGTTAAGCTCCATTTCCCGTTTCAATTCCTGCCCGTTTACGAGCTTTCCGTCCATGGAAATCGCCATTCTGCCCTTGCTGTGATTCACCACGATCGGTTCTGCGTTGATACGATCGCGCGTGGCCGACGTGCCGTAACGCACGTTCCCAAGCGCCATTTGCCCAAGCCCAAGCTCCTTTAAAACGCGGGGTGTGAACACGTCGTTAACAATTCCCGAATCCTTATAAACGTGAAAAAGTCCATCGTCGTTGACTACAATCCCGCTCGACGCTTGTCCTCTATGCTGTAAGGCATACAGCCCGTAATACACGCTCGAAGCTACGTCTGCGGTTTCCGTCCCAAAAATACCGAATACTGCCATAAATATTTTCTCCTTTGGGGTTTCTTAAAGAAGGCTTTGCAAAGCTTCGTCGTCCGCGTTGATCTTTTCACGCATAGCGAGCTTGTATGCAACAAGCTGTTTTTCAATTTCAGGATACTTCACGCCGAGAATTTGCAACGCAAGCAGTCCTGCGTTTTCCCCGCCGTTTACCCCGACCGTCGCAACGGGAATCCCCGACGGCATTTGTACGATAGAAAGCAAGCTATCCAAGCCCCCCATCATATCCGTTTTTACAGGTAAGCCGATAACGGGCAACGTCGTAAGCGCCGCAATTACTCCCCCCAAATGCGCCGCTTTGCCTGCCGCGCAAATCAACACTTCAATCCCGCGCTCTCTTGCAGTCGCCGCGTATTCGTGCGCTTCGTCGGGGGTACGGTGCGCGGAAATTACGCGAACTTCCGTTTCAACCCCGAATTTTTTCAATACGGCTACCGCAGGTTTGACTACGTCGTAATCCGATTTACTACCCATTAAAATACCAACTTTGCTCATACTTCATCTCCGTTTCAATCTTTAAAAATCATAAAGGAGCACAACCGTTTTCGGTCGCACTCCCTCAATTTTTATTTCATTTTTTCTTTAAAATTTCCGTAAAAAGGCGCTTTAACCCCTGCCGTCGCTTTTCCCGTGAAAAACGCATTGCAAAAGGATTGCGTTGCTTTCGTCGAAAATTTTTTCATAGTCCGTAGTTTCTCCGTATGTTCCGTGCTTTCTGCTACTATGTTCCCTACCCCTACTTATCTTATTTTTATTATAACAAAAATAGATAAAAAAGGCAATCGTACGGCAAAAATTTTCTCCAAAAAAACACTTTGTGAATTTTTCACAAAACAAATGATAATTTTGTGAATTTATGTAACGGATAAATTTATAAAAGCATACCTTGTTTTAAAAGCAAGTTGCGCATTTTTTTCTTAAGTAAATTAACTCAACGCGTACCTGCCACCTTGTTTTATGATAATTCCCTTTCTTTTTCGAAGCCGTTTTGCTGCATTTTCTCTTTTAGTTTATCAGGCAAATTCGCCGTCTTGCAATAATAGACAACGTAGCCGCCCAACCAAACGAAAATTAAAATCTCGGAAAAAATTAACAAAATAATTTTCCATGCAAGGTGCAAATCCTTAAAAAATCCCTGCCCCTTTACAATGTGCCCGTCTACTCTTTTTCCGTCGATTTTCGCACGATAGACGTAATTCCCGTAAATATTACTCTCGTGTAATACAAGCTCCGTTTCCTGCTCGTCCATTGTAATCAAGCGGTTTTTCTCCGCGTCAATTAAAACAAAAATGTTATGTTCCCGATCGATTATAGACAGCGTCGGTGCAAAATACACGTAGATGGAAAGCAGGACCGTAACCCCGCCAACCGCAAGCCCTGTAAAGGCGTTATAATAATGTTGCATATTTTCGGAAAACGTGGATAGCAGCGCGATTTGCGCCGTTAAAATTGCCGTCATTGCGGAAATGAAGCTGATAATTTTAACGTCGCGGTAAAAATGCCCTTTTCGCTTGGTGCGAACGAGTCCGTACACCGCGAACCCCATTTCCGTAAAGGCAATCGCCGCAACCAACACGGCTATTACGGGGGAATATTCCTTTGCAGGCGGTTTTGCAATCAACTCATACAGCATATAGAGCATATAAACCAGCCCTGCCGTAAACAAGCAAACGGAAATCACCGTATTTCGCCAAGTAAACGAACGCCTTTTACTTCGCACACCAAATACGCATTGTAATTTTGCCGCCACGAGCAAAAGTCCAAATCCGCCTACCGCACACATAATATAATCGGAAAACAGTCCTATCGTCATTTTCCCAAGTGCTAAAAGCGTACTGCCCGCTATCATAAACGGAGTACGGATCATCAGCTTTTCTTCATATGTATGTTTTCTGTATTCACGGATCCAGTTTCTCATAATTCGTCCTTGAAAATTTCTGCCATGCAGAAATTATACTCGATCGATTTTTAAAAAATGTAAATCAAACGTTAAAATTTTGTAAATCCTTATTACAGAATCTTTCAACCCCACACAATAAAAATTTCGGGGAGTCCTAATGGACTCCCGTTTAATATTTGTATTTTTTTCGCAACGCAATCAAGAAAATAATGGAAAATACCGCCGCCATCAACTCCGCTACTACGCAGGAATACCATATCCCGTCGATTCCGAATAC
>JAFTMQ010000041.1 GCA_017452305.1 Clostridia bacterium
GAGCTTGCAAAGGATATTCCCGCCATTTGGGATATGCTTTATAAAGGGAGCGAGGTTGCGCGCGCGGCGGCGGCGGAAACGCTTGCCGACGTGAAAAAATCGATGAAAATCGATTACTTTGCCGACAGAAAATAAGAAAAAGAAAACCGCTCCGCGACAATACGCAGAACGGTTTTCTGTTATTTATATAATAAAGGAGGGGAAATATGATTTTTGCTGGAAGAACAAGAGCTGTTGCGGACAAACTGCTTCGCGATATACGCAAGGTTGCGTTTTGGATAAGCTTATCGGTACAAATTTTATTTTTGGCGTATTACGGTTGGTCGATTTATAACAGTATCGACAGCTTGCCTTTTTTGATTATTTATTCGTGCTTGGCGTTGGTTGCGATTGGAATATTTGTCAATTTCTTTATCGAACAAAAGCACAAAGAGAAGAAGTATAAAATCGCCAGCCGTATTTTGCGGATAGCGAAATACATAATTAACGGCGTGACGATAGGTTTGAACGCTTATCAACTTTTTAGCGCGGATGCAAGCAGTGATTTGCAAATTATTTTGTTGGGCATATCGGCGCTTTCTTGGGTGGCGAATATCCTGATTGAGATTATTAGAGCTGCGGTGGAAAAATACTTTGAGTTGTTTAGTATAGCGATTGAAAAGGATTTTGCGCTCCTTTTAAAAGGGACGCAGGCGAAAGGGAATTTCTTTGAGCTTATCGGCAAACCTATCGGAGCAATCGCAAACAAAATTTCGGGACAAGAAGCGGAAATTGCGCCCGCGGAGGCGGAGGTTGCGGAGTTAACACGCGCTTATGAAGAACAACACAAAGAGGAAAATAAGCAAACAAGTAACGAAAGAGCGGAAAATGGTAAGAAACAAATCAAGGAGCATTGGCAAACGATTGTCAATGCGGTAAAAGAAAAAATGAAACGCAAGAAAAAGAAATAAAGCAAAGAAAAAAGCCGAGGCAAATGCCTCGGCTTTTCTATGCACTAAAATTAGTTAAGTTCTGCTTTGAAAGATTTACCGAATTTCATAACGGGTTTCTTGCAAGCGGGAATTTCAACGGGTTCTTTCGTTTTAGGGTTTCTGCCCGTCTTAGCCGCAACTTCTTTCACTTCGATGCTACCGAAGCCGATAAGTTGAACCTTTTCACCTGCTTTCAACGCTTCCGTAACTGCTTCGATGAATGCATCGTAAGCTGCCGTTGCGTCCTTCTGCGTGAAACCTGCTTTGTCTGCAATTGCTTTAATCAATTCGCCTTTGTTCATAAAAATATCCCCTTTAAATTTATTTTATAAAAACATTTTCGTTTTTAAGTAAACATATTATACCCCAAAATATTCCACTTGTCAATACTTATAAGAAAAAAAATCGCGAAAAACCTCGAAAATTCAAGGATTTTCCGCGTTTTTTCTATTATACGTCGCTGTTGAAGAAGCCTAACCCCAAAACCTGCGTTGCTTTGGAGGTTACCGCAAAGGAATCGGGGTCAACCGACTGCATAATTCTTTGCAAGGTCGCCACCTGTCTGCGGCTAACTACGCATACAAGCATCGTGTGCGAAATCTTCGTGTACATACCCGTTGCAGGAAGGGCGGTTACGCCACGGCTCAACTCCTTCATAATGGCGTTTGCCATTTCTTCCGATTTGTCGGTGATGATACGGAATTCGATTGCCGATTGGAAACCGTTTAAAATGGACTCGTTCGTTCTGCTTTCGATAAATGCTTCAAACGCGGCAAGCGCGATGGGCATCAATTTGAGCCCGATTTCCGTCGCTTTATCGTTCGTCTCGATAGGCTCAATCACGAAGTAGGACGCTGAAATAATGACGACGTTGATGACGAAGAGCATCCAAGAAATGGAGGTCGCCTTCACCTTTTTTTGGATCATTACCGCCAAAATATCCGTGCCGCCCGTACTGCCGCCAATTTTAAAGGCAAGCGCGATAGCAACCCCGACCATCAACCCTGCGCCCAATGCGGCGAACAGCTTGGAAGGCTCACCGCCTGGGAAAATAATAGCGACGTTGAAATTGGGGTTATATTTGACGATTTCTTCAATCAAGAGCAACCAAAGGGCTTGCATACCGATATTCATTGCAGACAAAACGGCAAATTTCTTCTTAACAAAGAAGAAGGAAAGGATAATTAAGGGTAAATTAAGGGCGGCAACCATAATACTTTGCGGAATTTTCCCTTTCGAGGCAATATTGATGAGAATTGCCACGCCGCTCGCACCGCCGATGGTGAAGTTGTTGGGGGTGATAAGCGTATAAGCCGAAAGCGAGATGAGTAGAGAGGAAAGCATGGTGAAGAGCACCGCTTTTATCCAAGGCCAGGCCTTGTCGCGCTTTCTCTTAGAGGGAGCGCAGTGCTCCTTAGTGATTTTGGGGGGCAAAGCGTCGTTTTGCGCTTGCGTAGCTTCCACAGCTTCCGCGGCAGGTGCCGTTTCCGTATTTTCCACCGTTTTCACGGCAGGTGCCGTTTCTTCGGCTTGCACTTGTTGTTCTTCCATAATTTATATCCTCAAAGTTGATTTATTCCACTGCATATTGTAGCACATTTTTTTACATTGTGCAAGGGTTTTTTCTAATATTGTTTATGCAATTTACATAAAAATCCGCTCCGCGCAAATTTACTGCGCGGAGCGGTGTATATATTATAGAGTGAATAGTTAAAGCGCCTCTACCATGCAACGGATTTTCGCCGTTACGCCTTCCATCAAACGGATTTCCGCCTCAAATGCGCCAAGCGTTTTTACGTTTTCCATTTTAATCTTCTTTTTGTCGATATCGTAGCCCGCTTCCGCAAGTGCCGCCGCCACGTTCGCGCTCGTTACACTGCCAAAAAGCTTCCCGTTTTCGCCCGTTTTGATTTTCACGGAAACGGTTTTGCCGTTCAACTCTGCCGCCATTGCTTTGAGCGCCTTAATTTCTTCCGCTTTATGGAAATCCTGCGCCGCCTTTTTCTGCGCCGCTTCGTGTACGACGCTTGCCGTTGCGATGCTTGCCAAACCTTTCTTTACCAAAAAGTTTCTGCCGTAGCCGTCCGCAACCTCGACGACGTCGCCTTTCTTACCTACGTTTTTTACGTCCGCCAATAATAAAACTTTCATATTCTTATCCTCCTTCGTAAGGCGGTGCTCGCCCCGAATTTTTCTCTACGCCTATATTGTACAAGAAAATTTTGTAAATGTCAATATCTTTTTAAAAATTGCACATACTCTTTTTGTACCTTTAAAGGAGGATTTAATTATGATGAACAAAGAAAACATGCACGAAGTAAACACGGCTATCGGCTGTGGCGTAACCGAATGTAAGTACAACCGCGCGGGCGATTTTTGCACCTTGCGTAAAATCCACGTCGGCAATACTTGCAGCTGTGACACCGAAAGCTGTACTTGCTGTGACAGCTTTGAAAGAAAATAAGCTGTAATTATCTTCTAAAGCTACGGAAAGCCGTCCTCGCCACAACGCGCAGGGCGGTTTTTCCGTTATTCGCTATAAAATTCGTTAAAATTTATCTAATCAATAAATTTTTATCGATTGCTTTAAATCGCTTGCATTTTATCGAATGACGGAGTATAATAGGAGTACGAAAACCTGAAAGGAGGTTTGGTTATGAGTGAGAAGAAAGAGAAGTTAAAGCGTATGACGGCGAAAGAGTATTTTAAGAGCTTGCCTAAGCGGTATTTTATCACCGCCTTTTCGGGCATGGCGCAGGGGCTTTTCGTCACGTTGATTGCGGGCACGATTTTGGCGCAGATTGCGGGGTGGATAAACCTCATCGGCGGCAGGAATTACGTCGGCAAAACCCTTTTATACATAGCGAATATCGCCAAGTCCTTGATGGGCGTGGGGATCGGCGTCGGTATCGCGCACGCGTTGGAAAAGAATAAGCTTGTCATTTTCTCGGCGGCGGTGGCAGGATTTGTCGGTGCGTTCGCAGGGAATTTGGTGTACGGAGCGGCAGGGCTTACCTCGCTCACCCTCGGTACGCCCGGCAATCCTATCGGCGCGTACGTGGTGACAATGCTCGCC
>JAFTMQ010000042.1 GCA_017452305.1 Clostridia bacterium
CGGCTTGGTGCGTATGCTGTTCTATTTACTATACGAGCAAAAAAACAAGGAAGCGCCGATATGGTGGGCGATTGTCTTTTCCGTGTTGGGAGTGGCGTGTTACTTAATTATCAACGTGTGGATACAAGGCACGGCGAAGTGGGTGGATATTATCTATCTTGTCGGCTTGGTGGCATATGCGTTTATTTTCCGTATCCGCAACTTGAATTTGGTGCGCTATTTGGTGTTGATTCCGACGGGACTTTCCATTTTGTACAACGCGCTTTTGGGTGTGGGGACATTGATGGTAGTCATTTCCTATTCGTTTGAGTTTTGCGCGAATATTGCGTCGATTATCAAATACCACGTTTGGGACAAAAAGAAGCAAAGCGTTGAGGTGAAAGAGAATGAAGAAAGTGAAGAAAGTAAAGATAGCTCCGTCGATACTCTCGGCTGATTTTTCCAAGATGGGCGAGGAAGTGCGCTCTTTGGAAGAATGCGGCGCGGATATGATACACTGCGACGTGATGGACGGCGTATTCGTGCCCAATATCACGTTTGGTATTAAGATGGTGGCGGATTTACGCAAGGTAACTTCCTTGCCGCTCGACTGTCATTTGATGATCGTCCACCCCGAAAATTTCGTTGAAAAATTTGCGGCGGCGGGCGCGGATATCATCACCGTACATTACGAGGCGTGCAAGGACAATTTGGCGGACGTATTAAAGCAAATTAAGGGGGCGGGCGCAAGGTGCGGCGCGGTTATCAATCCCGATACCCCCGTTTCGGCGATAGCAAACGCTATCCCTCTTTGCGATATGGTGCTTGTGATGAGCGTATTCCCCGGGTTTGGCGGACAGAAATTTATTTCGTCCGTGCTCGAAAAGGTGCGCGAAATTCGCGCGCTTATCGACGGGCTTGGGTTGGATATTGATGTCCAAATCGACGGCGGAATCAACGAGGAAACGGCGGCTTTGGCGCGTGAAGCAGGGGCGAATATTCTCGTTTCCGGCAACACGATTTTTAAGGCGGAAAGCCGCGCGGAAATGATAGGGAAGTTGAAAGCGTAAGCGGAAGGCTTGCAAAGTAGTTAAGAGAATAGAAAGAAGGCAAGAAAATGCAAGCGGTGCAAAAGAAAAAAATGGATTTCACGGAGGGGAAGGTCTTTTTTAAGCTCCTCCGTTTTGTTCTACCCATTATTGCAACCAATTTGTTGCAAACCTTTTATAATGCGGCAGATATGATTGTCGTTAGCCTCTCGCATGAGGAAAATGCGGTGGGCGCGATTGGGGTTACGGGCTCTTTTTTGGGCTTAATTTTAAACGTGTTGATTGGCTTTTCCGTCGGCGCGAACGTTGTCGTAGCGCGCGAAATCGGGGCGAAAGACAAGCAAAAAACGCAAAACGCCGTGCATACGGCATTGATTATGGCGGTTATCTTCGGCTTTGGCGGTATGGCGCTTGGGCTTGCCCTTTCTAAATTGGTGCTTGGTTGGATGGGTGCGACGGGGAATTTGCTTGACCTTGCCGTTCGCTATACCTATATCTTTTTGCTTGGCGTGCCTTTTTTGGCATTGACGAATTATCTAATGGCGATATTTCGGGCGAAGGGGGATTCTAAAACGCCCCTTATCGTGTTAAGCCTTGCAGGGCTTTTGAACGTGGGGCTCAACCTCTTTTTCGTGCTCGCATTAAAGATGTCGGTAGAGGGGGTTGCGATTGCGACAGCGGCGGCGAACATAGCCTCGTTTGTGGCGCTTATCTTAAAGCTCCGCCACGACGATGACGACACCAAGTTCTCTTTCCGTAAATTAAAGATAGACAAGCAGGCGTTTAAGGATATCGTCTTTAACGGTGTGCCTGCGGGCATTCAAGGGGCGCTCTTTTCCTTATCGAATATGCTCATTCAATCCTCTATCGTGACGGTGAACAACAACAGCGTGCCTGCGGGTACGGAAGCGGCGCCCGTCGTCAACGGCAGCTCGTCGGCGGGGAATTTGGAAAGCTTTGTCTATACGGCGATGAACGCGGTGTATCAAGGCGCGATTACGATAACCAGCCAAAACGTCGGCGCGAAGAAGCTAAACAGAGTAAAGCGCATTTTGTACGCAAGCCTTTTGGCGGTGGTGTGCGTGGGTGTGATTATGTCGGGAATTATCTTCCTGTTCCGCAAGCCGTTGCTCGGCTTATACGGCGTGCAAGCGGTGGCGGGCGATTCGATGGCGACGTTGGAATATGAAACGGCAATCATTCGGTTTTACTTTATTTTAATTCCGTATTTCTTGTTTGGCGTGATGGACGTTTGCGCGGGCGTGTTGCGCGGTATGGGCAAGGCAATCGTTTCGACGGTGATTTCGCTTGTCGGGATATGCGGCTTCCGCGTGGTGTGGCTGTTGGCGGTGTTCCCCGCGATGCCGACGTTGGAAATTATTTTTGTTTCCTATCCCATTTCTTGGGTGCTGTCGGAAATCGTTATGTATACGATGATACAAATTTTGCTTTGGCGTATGCTAAAAAAGCAAGAAGCGGAAAACAAAGAAGCACAGAATGCTTCTGCAAATGCTGAATGATGAATTAAAGAAAATAAAAAAGGAAGTCAAGGGGGCGTTTGGCTTCCTTTTATAATATACGCGTGTGCGTGGGGGCGAAAAAATAAAAATATTAAAAAATCGCTTGCTATTATTCGCGATTTAGAATATAATAGTATTATAAAAATTGGAGACTAAAAAATGTTAAGTTTTATTTCCGCAAAAGAAGCTGCTGAAAAATGGGAAATTTCCCAACGGCGCGTTGCAATTTTATGTTCCGAAAATCGAATTGAAGGGGCTATGATGGTCGGCAATATTTGGATTATTCCAAGCACCGCCGAAAAGCCTATTGACAAAAGAACTATTCGATATGAAAAAGAAACGAAAACGGAATTAAAGCCGTTTTTGAAGTGGGTTGGCGGTAAAGGTCAACTTATCAATGAACTTGAAAAATTTATAACTACTGAAGGCGAACAAGTTTTAACAAAGTACGCCGAACCTATGGTTGGGGGCGGTGCGTTATTATTTAGTATTCTTTCCAAATACGATTTTGAAGAATTGTATATTAGCGACATAAACGCTGAACTTATCAATTCGTATATTGTTGTGCGCGATAATATTGATTTGCTTGTAGAGAAATTAACGGAAATGCAAGCGGTATTTTTGCCTATGAACGAAAACGGAAGAAAATACTTTTATTATAATGCGCGCGATAAATTTAACGCTTTGCAATTATCAAAAGAAACGGAAGTTGAGAAAGCGGCTTTATTCATTTTCTTGAATAAAACTTGTTTTAACGGCTTATATCGCGTAAACAAAAAAGGTCAATTTGACGTTCCTATGGGCGCGTATAAAAATCCTACCATTTGCGATGAAAACAATCTTCGTAATATTTCTAATGCTTTACAAAATGTGGAAATTGTTTGCGGTGATTATACCTTTTCGGAATCGTTTATTGATAACAATACGTTTGTTTATATTGATCCCCCGTATAGACCGATTTCGGAAACGTCCGCGTTTACGTCCTATAATTCCGATTCGTTTGACGATAAAGAACAAATAAGGCTTTCACAGTATATTGAACGTATTGATAAGATAGGAGCAAAAATTGTTTTAAGTAACTCCGATCCCAAAAATGTAAACCCCGACGATATGTTTTTTGATGATTTGTATAAATCTTTCAAAATCCATAGAGTTGAGGCTACACGTGCTATTAATAGCAAAGCTGAAAAACGCGGAAAAATAAGCGAATTGCTTATTTGTAATTAAAAAAGGAGATAACTTATGTATTTAGA
>JAFTMQ010000043.1 GCA_017452305.1 Clostridia bacterium
GCCTTTCGGCGGCGAAAAGCAACTCACGCCCGCAATTGCAATGGCTGCAAAAATTTGCTGTGGTGAAACGGACGTTTGCACCGTTTCCGCGTACGGCTACTCGCCTTATTGAATTGAAACAAGCCCGTTTATCGGCGCAATTTACTCGATTGTGGGTTCTGTTTCTAAGGTTGTTGCGACGGGCGCAAATTATCGCGATATTCGCTTGACCTTGCAAGAATTTTTCCAAAGAATGACGAGCGATCCCAAGGTTTGGGGTAAGCCTGCGGCGGCGCTTCTCGGTGCGGTTGCCGCGCAAATGGGTTTAGGCCTCGGCGCAATCGGCGGTAAGGATAGTATGAGCGGCACGTTTGAAAATCTACACGTTCCGCCTACGCTTATCTCTTTTGCCCTTGCACCTGCAAAGGCAAGTCAACTTATTACCAACGTTTTAAAGGGTGGGGAAAAATTGTATCATATCCCCGTGCCCAAGGATAAATATTCCGTTCCCGATTTCGAGGCACTCAAAAAAGCGTATGCGGAGATTTATAAAAATATCCAAAACGGCAATATCACCTTTGCAACCGTTGCAGAAAACGGTGGTATAGGCGCGGCGGTAATCAAGTCCGCACTCGGCAACACCGTCGGTGTGGAATTTGCGCTCAGCGCGGATGAATTATACACCGAAGCGTACGGCGATTTGATTATTTCGTTGAAGGACGAAAGCGCGTTCGATAACAGCATTTTCAAAAAATGTGTGGGGCAGGTATGCGGTGAAGATTATATTTGCGGTAAACAAGCCGTTTCGTATAACGACGCAACCGAAGCGTTTATGGAAACACTTGAAGGGGTGTTTGCGACCACGGCTCCCGCATCGGGTAATGCTGAAAAGTGTGATTATACGGGCGGCGCGAAATACACGAATATTTCCACCAAGCTTGCAAAGCCGCGCGTGTTTATCCCTGTATTCCCGGGTACGAACTGCGAGCTTGACACGGCGCGTATGTTCCGCCTTGCAGGCGCGGACGTGCAAACGGTTGTTATTCGTAATCGTTCTTCCGCAGATATTGAAGCGAGCGTTGCAGACGTTGTAAAAGCCATTAAAAACGCAAATATTATCGCATTCCCCGGCGGTTTCTCGGGCGGTGACGAGCCGGACGGCAGTGGTAAGTTTATCGCAACCACCTTCCGCAATCCGTATATTGCAGAGCAAATTGAGGAACTTTTGAACAACCGCGACGGTTTGGTAATCGGTATATGCAACGGTTTCCAAGCACTTATTAAGCTCGGTCTTTTGCCTTACGGACACGTGAAAGAGATGACGGCAAACTCGCCTACGCTCACGTTTAATAATATTTCCCGCCATATTTCGTCTATCGTGGACGTGCGTGTGGCGTCCAACCTTTCGCCTTGGCTTTCCGCTTGCAAGGTGGGTGAGGTTTACAAGGTGCCCGTTTCCCACGGCGAGGGTAAAATCGTCGCGCCGCTTACCGAACTTGAAAAGATGAAAGCGAACGGACAAATCGCTACGCAGTACGCGGATTTAGGCGGCAACGCGACCATGGTATGCCCGTTTAATCCCAACGGCTCTACTTGGGCGATTGAGGGTATTACCTCTCCCGACGGCAGAGTACTCGGTAAAATGGGGCACAGCGAGCGTATCGGCGACAATTTGTACAAGAACGTCGAAGGCAATTTCGATATGAAAATTTTTGAAAGTGGCGTTCGTTACTTCAAGTAAAAAAGGGAGGGCGATAGATGATCGATTTTCATACGCATATATTGCCCCACCTTGACGACGGGGCAAAGGACACGACGATGGCGAAGGCGATGCTCGAAGCCGAGCGCAAGCAAGGCGTTACGGACGTTTTGTTTACGCCGCATTATTACGGTAGGCGGCACAGCCCATCGCATTTTATCGAAAAGCGAAACGCTGCTTGGGCACATTTGCAGCCAAACGTTCCCGCTGGATTGACAGTTCATCTCGGCGCGGAAGTGCATTTTACGGGCGTAAACGTTCCCGATTATGACGAGCTGTGCAAACTTGCTATTGGAAATACGAAATACATTTTAATTGAGTTTCCGTTTACCAATAAATGGACGCACGACCTTTTGGAAAAGTTGGGTGATTTCGTTTACGAAACGGGCTATACGCCGATTATCGCGCACGTAGAACGTTATCGCGAGGTGCTTGGCAGACCGTCCTATTTGACGGAACTCATCGATATGGGCTGTTTGTTACAAGTCAACGCAAGTGCCTTTGAAATGAAGAAAGAAAGAGGGTTGGCACTGTCTATGCTCAAACGCGGGTGGATTCATTGCATCGGCACGGACACGCACGATATGGGCATACGAAAACCTAACCTTTTAGCGGCAAAAAACGCGATGGAAGAGGCGGGTTTTGGTGAAAGTTGGGATAAAATCCAAGCCAAAATGCAAGCCATTTTGCGCGGCGAAGAGGTAAAACCGCAAATGGATAAGCCGATAAAGAAATTTTTTGGCAAATATATTTGATAAAATACGGAACTTGCGTTTGAACGGCGCGTTTTCGTGTTACAATAATAATGAAAAATAAAAAAGGAGATTACTATTATGGCAAAAATCACCAAAGATACTTTGATTGCAGATTGCTTGCAAATCAACCCTAACGCACCCGAAATTTTGTTGTCGGCGGGTATGCATTGCTTCGGCTGCGCACTTGCTCACGGCGAAACAGTAGAACAAGCTGTTGCTGTTCACGGCGAAGACTTGGATTCCTTGCTTGCAAAATTGAACGAAGGCTTGGAAGACTAATTTGTAGCAATGTAAAAAGGACGGTGAAAACCGTCCTTTTTTTGTATAAAGAAAACGCAGGTCAAAAACCTGCGTTTCATATTTCCCTGATAAGGTCGATACCGTAAATCCGACCTTATCTTATCGGGTATCTGCCGTTTCCGCTACGCAGAACCTCGGCAGGGCGTCGCTACGCTCGCGCGAACCCGTCGGGTTCATCGTTGTTCCCGATAAGGTTACCAACGAAAAAACGCCACCCGGATGGGTGACGTTCGTTGGTGACCTTATCGGGCCTCGAACCCGAGTTTGCGCCGTGAGAGGGCGCCGTCCTAACCGCTAGACGATAAGGCCA
>JAFTMQ010000044.1 GCA_017452305.1 Clostridia bacterium
AAAATGATGGACGAGGCGGGCTTCCCCGAGGCGATGATTCGCGTTTCGGGCGACTTGGACGAGCGTTCGATAAATTCCCTCTTGCAACAGGGCGCAAAAATCGATTCGTGGGGGGTAGGTACGCGTTTAATCACGTCGGAAGACCTTCCCGCGCTCGGCGGCGTATATAAATTGGCGGCGGTAAAGGAAAAGGATGGCAGCTATTCGCCCAAGATTAAGCTTTCCGACAATACCGCGAAAATCACCAACCCCGCGTTCAAGAATTTGTACCGCTTATACGATAAAGATAACGGAATGGCAATCGCCGACCTTATCACGCTTCGCGACGAAATCGTAGAGGAAGATAAGCCGCTCACCCTCTTCCATCCCGTAGAGACGTGGAAGGAACACGAGGTAGAAAACTTCCGTGCCGAGCCCCTTTTACACACCATCGTAAAGGACGGAAAGCTCGTGTACGAATTCCCCAAGCTTATGGATATTCAAGCCTATTCCAAGGGCGAGTTGGCGAAGTTTTGGGAAGAATATTTGCGCTTAGACCTGCCGCAGGTATATAAAGTGGACCTTTCCGCAAAGCTTCATACCCTCAAAATCAATATGATTGGCGAAATCCGTAAGGACGCAAAAAATAAATCGAAGGGAACAAAATAATGGCGAAAGAAACCAAGCTTATGAAAAAAGAGGACTTTAAATATACGATGAAGGGCTCTTCTCTTTGGGGAGTGCTGCTTTTCGTTATTTTATTGCTCGTTGACCAAGTAACCAAATTGGTGGCGGACGCATATTTTTCCGCCGAGGGCGCGAAGCAGTCCATTAAAATTATTCCCGGTTGGATAGAGCTTTGCCAGCATTACAACAAGGGCGTTGCGTTCAGCGGATTAAACGACGCCGCGCCGTGGGTAAAGGTTTTGCTCATCATCGGCACGGGTGTGTTGATGGCGTTGTTTGCCGTGTTCTATTTCAAGACGGATAAACGCCGCTCTTTCTTGCGCCTTGCCGTCGTGTTCATCGTTGCGGGCGGCGTGGGCAATCTCATCGACAGATTGTATTTTAAAATGTGGCTGCCCGACGCACCCTTTGGCGTGCGCGATATGGTCATGCTCGATTTCCAAATCTTCAATTTTGGCATTTGCAACTTTGCCGATTTCTTCATTTCGGGCGGAGCGGTAATGCTCGTGCTCGCGATTGCGTTCTTTGATAGGGACGCGTTTATCCCGCTCGGCAAATACAAAGCGCTTGCCGAGGAAGCGGAAAAAGACCGCAAGGCAAAGGAAGAGGCGAAAAAAGCGGCGAAAACGGCAAAAAATACGGAAAACGAGAGAAACAATGGATAATCGGCTGTTTATTGCGGAAGAAAAATATAGCCGATTGGACGTATTTTTAAGCGAGCAGTTAGAAGATTTTACTCGTTCTCGCTTGAAGAAATTGATTGAGGACGGAAACGTAAAAATCAACGGCGCGCAGGTGAAAAAATCGGGGGCGGATATCAAGGTCGGCGACGAGGTGGCAATTCTCATTCCCGACGCCGTCGAATATACCGCCAAGCCTGAAAATATTCCGCTCGACATCGTTTATCAAGATGGCGATTTTGCGGTTGTCAACAAGCCGCAAGGTATGACGGTGCATATCGGCAACGGAAACGAAAGCGGCACCCTCGTCAACGCGTTATTGTATGCGTTGGATAGCTTAAGCGGTATCGGCGGGGTGTTGCGCCCCGGTATCGTGCACCGTATCGACAAGGACACGACGGGACTTTTGGTGGTGGCGAAAAACGACAAGGCGCACGTTTCGCTCGCCTCGCAAATCGCGCAAAAAACGTGTAGGCGCACCTACTTTGCCCTCTTGGAAGGGAACTTAAAAACGGACGGCGGACGGGTGGTGACGGACATCGGTAGGCACCCGACGGATAGGCTAAAAATGGCGGTATTACCCGACGGAAAGGGGAAAATCGCCGTCACCGATTATGAGGTGGTGGCACGCTTTGGGCAAGAATTTACCCTTTGTAAATTCGATTTACAAACGGGCAGAACCCACCAAATCCGCGTACACGCAAAGCATTTGGGGCACCCCGTCGCGTGCGATCCCGTATATGGTTATAAAAAACAAAAGCTCAAAGCGGACGGGCAGCTTTTACACGCTTGGCAGTTGACGCTCACTCACCCCTCGACGGGCGAGGAAATGACGTTCAACGCGCCCCTGCCCCCCACGTTTAAGGAAATTTTAATCAAGCTTTGCAATCAATACGCCGTGGATAAGCGTGCGTTTGCAAACATAATCGAGGAATAACGAAAGGCTGTATGTTAAAGATCACCAAGGTAAAACGGAATAGCATCGCCAAGGAGCTTGGATTGGAAGTCGGGGACGAAATCATTGCCTTTGACGGCTATCCTTGCGAGGACGAGTTGGACTATCTCTACTATGTAGAAACGGATAGCTTTACCATGACCGTGCGCGACAAGCGTGGGGCGGGCGAAGCGACGGTAGAGGTGGAAAAGGAGGAGGGCGAGGATTTAGGCTTGGAGTTTGAAAAGAACACCTGCCTGCGTACCTGCCACAATCGTTGCGTGTTCTGTTTTGTCGATCAAATGCCCAAGGGCATGCGCGAGAGCTTGTACGTCAAGGACGACGATTACTGTATGAGCTTTTCCTGCGGGGATTTTGTTACCCTCACCAACCTCACGGACGAGGGCTTAGATCGGATTATCCGTCTGCACCTCTCACCCTTGTATATTTCCGTCCATACGTTGAACCCCGACTTGCGCGTTAAGCTGTTGCGTAACCGCCACGCGGGCAAAATCGTGGAGCAAATCAAAAAGTTTGCCGAAGGCGGCATTGAAATGCATTGTCAAGCGGTGATTGTGCCAAACGAAAACGACGGCGACGAGCTTATTTATACGGCGCGGGAGCTGTTCAAATATTACCCCCTCGTGCGCGACGTAGCTTGCTTGCCGACGGGCATCACCAAATACCGCGAGGGCTTGCACCCTATCCCCGACGTCGATAAGGCGTACAGCGAAAAATTGCTCGACACCGTGGATATGCTCAATAAGGAATTTGGCGTGAATTTCTTGTTGCCTGCGGACGAATATTTCATTAAAGCGGAACGCCCCTTCAAGGACGCGTCGTTCTACGGCGATTTTGAACAAATTGAAAACGGTATCGGCATGACCGCGAAGTTTTTGCAGGAAGCGGACGAGGCGTTTAGCACCCTTATCACGCAAAACGGGCAGGGCAGGTACGCGTTGAAAACGCCAAAACGCTCGGTGATTATTAGCGGCGTGAGCGCGGCAAAGACCTTGCAGAATTTAGCGGATAAATGCAACAAAGCAATAGACGGCTTGCGCGCAGAGGTGCTCGCGATTGAAAACGATTTCTTCGGCCACACCGTCACGTGCACGGGCTTGCTTACGGGTACGGATATTTTGCGCGCGTTGCAAACGCTTCGTGCGGAAACGGGCGCATTTGACGAAGTGCTTCTTGCAAGCAATACAATGAAAGAATTTGAGGAAGTTTTTCTTTGTGGAATGACCTTGGACGAGTTAAAAGAAAAGCTCGGTTTTGAGAATATTAAAGTCAATTACGACGGCGGTTACGGATTGATAGAAATCCTCGCCGAAAACAAATAAAGTAGAAAGGAGGCGGTAGAGATGGCAAACCCCCTTATCGCGTTGGTCGGCAGACCGAACGTAGGCAAAAGCACCTTTTTCAATAAGGTAGCAGGCAGAAAAATTTCAATCACGGAGGATAGACCGGGCGTTACGCGCGACAGACTGTATACGGACGCGACGTGGCGCGACAAGCATTTCACGATGGTGGATACGGGCGGTATCGAGCTCAAATCCGAGGACGTGATGTGGAAAGAGATTGCAAAACAAGCGGACGTCGCAATCGAGACGGCAGACGTAATTTTGTTTTTCACGGACGGCAAGGAGGGCTTGCACCCTTCCGATTACGACGTAGCGGATATTCTGCGCCGTAGCAAAAAGCCCGTCATGTTGGTCGTCAACAAAATCGACGATTACGCGCCCGACAAGATTTTCGAGTTTTATTCCTTGGGGCTTGGCGAGCCTTACGCAGTTTCCGCAGAGCATTCCAAGGGTATCGGCGACGTTTTGGACGCGGCAATCGAGTTCTTCCCCGACGGCACGAAAGAGGCAGTTCCGTCCTTGAAAATTGCCGTTGTCGGCAAGCCGAATGCAGGAAAATCCAGCCTTGTCAATAAAATCCTCGGACACGAGAGAAGTATCGTTACCCCCATGGCAGGTACGACGCGAGACGCAATCGACACCCTTTTCTACCGTGGCGACAAGGCATATACCATCATCGACACGGCGGGTATCCGCAAGAAAAAGAACGTGGACGACGACGTGGAATATTACAGCAATATGCGCGCGTTCGACGCGGTGCGCCGTAGCGACGTGTGCTTGCTCGTGGTGGATAGCGCCGAGGGCTTGACGGAGCAGGACGTTAAAATTATCGGGTACGTGCACGAACAAGGCAAACCGTCCGTCATCGTCATGAATAAGTGGGATTTGATTGAAAAGGACACCCACACCGTCAACAAGTTTGAGGAAAAGCTCAAAGAAGATTTAAAATTTATGGATTATTACAAGTCCATTTATATCTCGGCAAAGACGGGGCAGCGCGTCGAAAAAATGTTGGCGGCGGTGGACGAGGTGTACGCAAACGCGTGCTTCCGCGTACCCACGGGCGAGCTCAACGACCTTATCGGCGACGCGGTACGCTTGCAAGAACCGCCTTCCTATCAAGGTAGGCGTATGCGCGTATTCTTCTCGTCGCAAGTAGGGGTATGCCCGCCGTTGTTCGTCTTGCACGTCAACGACGAGGGCTTGTTACACTTCTCTTATCAACGCTACCTCGAAAACACCATTCGTCGCGCCTATGATTTCACGGGAACGCCCATAAGGGTTGTGGTGCGCGAAAAGAAAGACGAAGAGTAAAACGAAGAATATGCGGCGCATTTCATTGAAGTCACCACGTATAAGGGCGTATCTTCGCACCTCGGCGGTATTCGCCTTGCTCGTTTACGATAAGTAAAGTCGCATCGGCGAAGCTTTCGCGCTCGGCGCAAATCTACAACCCTTCTCCGTGGCTCCGACAAGTAAGCGTAAATCAAATAAACTCCCGTCGGGGTACTCACGGCGCCTTGAACTGCTTGCATCTTGCTTCGTTTTACCGTTCCTAAACGGGCGGCGTAAAATTCCAGCCACAAGTCCACATTCCGCACTCAACATTTAGCATTTGCAAAGCACTGCTTTGCCCCAAATTCGCTTATGAAAACATTTGATATTACAACTCAATGGTGGCAGCTTGTCGTGATAGCCCTTTCCTGCTATCTTATCGGTTGCTTTAACTTCGCAAAACTCATTTCGAGGTTTAAAAAGCGCGACATCACCAAAATCGGCAGCGGCAACCCCGGCACAATGAATATGAGCCGAGAATTTGGCTTAAAAATCGGCTTCATCACCTTCCTGTGCGACGCGTTCAAGGGCGGCGTTCCCGCGCTTGTTTGCTTCTTCCTTTATCGCAAGACGGCGTTTGTGGGCACGGAAGTACTTGTTTCCGATTTTATCCGTTATTTTTGCGGCTTGTTCGTCATTATCGGGCACGTCTTCCCCATCACAAGCAAGTTCAAGGGCGGCAAGGGGATTGCTTCTACGCTCGGCTTGTTTTGGTTTGCGCTTTCGTGCGAAAATTTGTGGTTTATCCTCATCATTTTCGCGCTTTTGTGGGGAGTTGTGCTCTTCATCTTCCTTACGGAATGGGGCTCGCTCGGCTCTCTTTTTGGAGTGACGGTGTTTAGCGTTATCCAAATGTGTATCTTCCTTTATCGGTATGGGATTGGTGTATTCAACGCGTACCTGGTATGCCTGTATATGCTTATTTTGGCAATCAACGTATTGACGTGGGGCGCGCATCACGCGAACATTGTACGCTTGTTTGCGGGCGAAGAACACCATACTTCCATTCGGAAATTATCTAAGAAGAAAAAAGCATAATAAACAACGAGGTTTATATTATGAACGTAATCATCGTAGGCTGCGGCAGAGTGGGGCAAACCCTCGCCGAAAAATTAAACAGTGACGGCAATGAAGTTACCGTTATTGATATGTCTACCGACAAAGTAAACGAAACAATGGAATTGGCGGACGTTATGGGCGTGGTCGGCAATGGCGCAACCCATACGACCTTGCGTGAGGCAGGCATAAAATCGGCGGATTTATTTATCGCCGTCACCAACTCGGACGAGCTCAATTTACTTTGTTGTATGATTGCAAAAAAAGAGGGGGACTGCAAGACGATCGCCCGTTTAAAAAGTCCCGAATACAGTGACGAGATGGAATATATCCGTACCGAGCTCGGGCTTGCGATGGTCATCAATCCCGAATACGCGACGGCGGAAGAAATCGCGCGTGTGCTCCGTTTCCCGTCGGCAATCAAAATCGAACCCTTTGCCAAAGGCAAGGTGGAAATTATCAAATTTAAAATCCCCGAAAACAGCGTGCTTATCGGCATGTCCGTCAAGGATTTAATGATTAAACACCCCTCGGAAGTGCTCGTTTGTACGATAGAGCGCGGGGACGAGGCGTACATTGCCAAGGGTGATTCCGTCTTCCAAGAAAAAGACGTGGTGAGCATTGTCGCTTCGCCCAAAAACGCCAACGACTTTTTCCGCAAAATCCGCAGGAAGGATCCGTCCGTGCACAGCGCGATGATTATCGGCGGCGGCGCGATCACCCATTATCTTTGCGAGATTTTGGAGAAATCGAGCATATCCTTGAAAATCATCGACCGCGACGAAAGCGTTTGTATGGAGCTTGCGGAAGCCTTCCCCAAATGCAGCGTTATTTGCGGCAAGCCGACGGACAAGGAATTGCTTGCGGAAGAGGGGGTTGCAAGTGCGGACGCTTTCCTTACCCTCACCAACTCCGACGAAGAAAATATATTGCTTTCCTTGTTCGCAAAAGAGGTCAACGACGGCAAGCTCGTCACCAAAATCAAACGTACGGACTATGACAGCGTCATCAAGCGTTTGGAATTGGATACGGTCATTTGCCCTAAAAATATTACGGCGGACACCATCGTGCGGTACGTTCGTTCGACGAAGAACACGAAGGGCAGCAATATCGAAACGATGTATAACATCATCGAGGACAAAGTGGAAGCGTCCGAATTTATCATTAAAGAAAATTCCGAAATTATCGGTACGCCGCTTAGTCAGCTCCGCTTCAAGCCCGACGTTTTGGTGGCTTGTATCACGCGCGCAGACAAGGTGATTATCCCTCGTGGTAACGACGTGATTATGGCAGGCGACGCGGTGGTTGTCGTAACCAAAATGCTTGGCTTGCACGATATCGTGGACGTGTTGAGGTGAGCGCGTTATGAATTTTGGCATTATCAAAAGAACAGTCGGTTGGATTTTGCTGTTCGAGGCGGCGTTCTTCCTCGTTCCGCTTATCGCCGCCGCAATATATTGGGAAGCGGAATTCTTCGCCTTCCTCATCTGTATGGGGATTTGCGCGGCGCTCGGCGGTCTGTGCCTAATCGGCAAGCCTAAGAGCGATAAAATCTACGCCAAGGAAGGGTTTGTCATCACTGCGCTTTGTTGGATTGTTTTATCCGCGTTCGGTGCGTTGCCTTTCGTGCTTGCAGGCACAATCCCGAATTATATAGACGCGCTTTTTGAGACAGTTTCGGGTTTTACGACGACGGGTGCGACGGTTATCGACCCCGAAGTCGGCGTAGAAAGCCTGCCCAAGTGCATATTAATGTGGCGTAGCTTCACTCATTGGGTAGGCGGCATGGGCGTACTCGTATTTATTATGGCGTTTTTGCCGTTGAGCGGCGCGCGCAATATGCATATTATGAAAGCGGAAAGCCCCGGCCCTACCGTTGGAAAGCTTGTGCCTAGGGTGCGTAAGACGGCGGCAATTTTGTACGGCATTTACGGCGTGTTGACGTTGGTGCAAATTATCATGTTGCTTTGTGGCGGAATGTCCTTATTCGATGCAATAAATACGGCGTTTGCGACGGCGGGTACGGGCGGTTTTTCCGTAAAAAACGACGGCCTTATTGGTTATAATTCTTATATCCAAATCGTCGTTACCGTATTTATGTTGATATTTTCCATCAATTTCAACTCTTACTATTTACTTATTAGACGCAAATGGAAGGAAGTCTTGACGGAAGAAGTCAAGTGGTTTTTAATTATTGTCGCAAGCGCAATTTTGGCGGTAACTCTCAACGTATTTTTTACGGAAACGGTGAATGCGGTAGGGGACAAAATGAGCTTTGGCGAGGCGTTAAAGCACGCCGCGTTTTCGGTGGCGTCCGTCGTTTCTACAACGGGCTTTGCTACGGAAGACTTTAATACTTGGCCCGTCTTTTCCCATATTATTTTGGTGGGTATGATGTTTATTGGCGCATGCGCGGGCAGTACGGGCGGCGGCATTAAGGTTTCTCGTTTGTTGCTTTTGGGTAAGAGCACAAGCAACGAAATTGGCAAAATGCTCCATCCCAAGCGTGTGAAACGTATCACGATGGACGGACGCGCTGTTGACGACGAGGTTGTGCGTTCCGTTTATGGATATATGATTGCTTACGTAATCATTTTTGTGGCTTCGCTGGCTATCATTTCCTTGGATTTGGGCAACCTTACCCACGGGGATAGCGGTGCGTTTGCTACTGGCTTTACCGCCGTGGCGGCAACCTTCAACAATATCGGTCCCGGATTTGGTGCGGTTGGACCTACGGGTTCGTTTACTGATTTTTCTTGGTGGTCGAAGCTCGTGTTTATCTTTGATATGTTGGCGGGCAGATTGGAAATTTTCCCCATGCTTATCTTGTTTGCGCCTATGACTTGGAAAAAGTGCGCTTAAAACTAAAAAAGCACGTTCAACGCGTACATGGTACGTGGTAAACAACAAAATATGCACGTAAAAAGCGCGCCTTGAAGTGCAAACTTCAAGGCGCGTCTTATTTTATTAAAGATAGGGGGTAGAGGCGCTTAATCTAAGGGGTCGTAGCTTTCCGTATGATATTCATACGAGGTGCTGCCTGCCTCAATAAATATTTGCATCGCTTTTACGCGCGCACTCATCGAATTTAACCGTTTTTTATAGCTTTCGGGATCGGACGCATTGGCGGAGGTTTTGTCGTATATTTCTTTAATCGTATTTAAGGTGAACTGCAACAGCGCCAAAACCTTTTCGATGATTTGTTCTTCCGTCAAAGCGTCGCTAAATACAAATTGAATACGGTTTTTTTCCACTCTCGGCTCGTTGGAAAGATAAGAAAGATGGGTAATGTCCACAGAGTTTTTATAGCAAACAGTTAAGGCTTTAAATACCAATGCTTTGATTTTTTCTTCAAGCGCTGCGTCAAAACAAGTCGGCATATTCAACACCGCATACGAACAATCGGTTATGCTTGTGTACGTGTTGTGGTATGCTCTTGCCGCCAAAACGGTTTGCACCGTTTCCAAGTTAGAGGAAAAGCCTAATT
>JAFTMQ010000045.1 GCA_017452305.1 Clostridia bacterium
AAGCTGTATTCCGCGGTCAGCGGCGTGCAGTACGGCTACGATATGGAGCTTACCGTCTATACCGAAAACGTCGATGGCGAAATCATCAAATCGGACACGAACGAGTTGATGCAAGATATGTTAAGGGATTTCTTCACTACGGCAATCCAAAACGGCAACCTTGAAATGAACGGCGGCGCGACGAGCGACAGCTCTTCTACAATGTTCTCGTCGATGATGAACATGCAAATGTGGCAGGAAATTTTGCCCGCAAACGACGGCGGTACGGTCAATTCCATTCTCTATGAGCAATACGAATTGATTAACGGCACTTGGCCCAACGACTATGACGAAATCGTGCTTGTCGTCAACGAAAACAACGAGCTTGACGACCTTACCTTATACGCACTTGGTCTTTTAAGCCAAGACGAAATTGACGCTATCATCGATTCCGCGGCAAGCGGCAATCCCTTACCCGAAACGGAAGGCGCAAGCAAAAAATGGTCGTTTAAAGAGCTTTCCGAATTGGAATTCACGACGATTTTGCCTGCGGATTGCTATCAAAAAATGGGGAATACCTACCGCGATATGAGCACGAACGAAAGTATTTTGCGCACGTTGTACGAAAACCCCGAAAAGACGACGAAATTAAAGATTACGGGTATTATCCGTCCGCAAAAGGACGCAAGTGCAACAATGCTTTCTTCGGGTATCGGCTACACCTACCTCTTAACGGAGCACGTCATCAAACGCGCGGTACAATCCGAGGTTGTGCAAGCACAGCTCGCAAGTCCCACGGTAGACGTCTTGACGGGCTTGCCTTTCAAGTCTAACGTCGGTTCGATGACCGATACGGAAAAGGAAACGGCATTCCGTTCCTACGTAGACGGCTTAACGACGGCGGCAAAAGCGGAAACCTACGTTAAAATTCAATGCGTAAACGCTGACCAAATGTATTTGGAAGCGAAAACGGATGAATGGTTGGAGACCTTCACCACCAAGGAACAAATCATTGATATGATTTCGATGATCGTTTCGCAAAGCTTGGGCGTTACTCCCGAGGAATTGAAGGATTATTTCCTTGAACTCACCGAAAATAATTGGACGTTGGATCAATTAAAGACGCTTGTTCGTCCGTATGCGGTCGAAATTGTAAGGGCGCAAATCCATCAACAAGTTGAGCAAGGCTTGGCAGCCGTTCCCGTTCAACAAAAAGCAATGCTTTTGGATGCGGAAATGGAGAACTACGACGCGAAAACTTGCGCGCTCTACTACGATGAGGTAACCGTCTTTTCCGAAGGCACGTACGATGATAACCTTGCGCTTTTAGGACATTTGGATTATGATTCCCCGACGAGAATTAACATCTACGCCTCGACGTTTGAGGACAAAGACGTTATCGCCGCGGAAATCGAAGCGTACAACAAAACCGTCCCCGAAGAACAGCAAATTAAGTACACCGATTACATGGGCTTGATTATGTCTTCCGTAACGGACATCATCGACGCGGTTACTTACGTCTTGATTGCTTTCGTCGCGATTTCGCTCATCGTTTCTTCGATTATGATCGGCGTAATCACCTTGATTTCCGTCCAAGAACGTACCAAGGAAATCGGTATTCTCCGTGCAATCGGTGCGTCCAAACGCGACGTTTCGAGTATGTTCAATGCGGAAACGCTCATCATCGGCTTTGCGTCCGGTTTACTCGGCGTACTCGTCACCTACTTGCTGTGCTTGCCAATCAACCTTATCTTGTATGCGCTCACGGGCTTGGCAACCTTGCAAGCATATCTTCCCGTTGGAGCGGCAATCATTCTTGTCGCAATCAGTATGGGCTTGACGCTTATCTCGGGTATCATTCCTTCCCGCAGTGCGGCGCAGAAGGATCCCGTTGTGGCACTCCGCAGTGAGTAATCGAATAAAACGTATCATAACGGAGCTTGGATTTTTTCCAAGCTCTGTTCTTTTTTGCAAAAAATGATCAAAAAAGCTCTTGACAAGTCATATTCTAGCGAGTATAATAATATTATGAATATATGAATAATCATTCATAAGCAAGGGGTTTTATTTATGGAAAATAAGATACGTAGCTATTCGCAGGAAGAGGTGGAGCAGGTTTGCACCGTTTATCGTATGCTTGCCGAGCCAACGCGCATGAAAATTGTCCTTGCCCTTTTAGGCGGGGATATGTGCGTATATCACTTGACGGAAAGGTGCGGCGGCACGCAAAGTGGGATTAGTCACCAACTTCGCATTTTGCGCGATAATAAAATCGTCAAGGCAAAACGGCTTGGGCAAAGTGTGGAATATTCGCTCGCGGACGCGCACGTGCGTAATATTGTAGAAATGGGGCTCGCCCACTTGCATTGTGAGGGATAACTATGGCAAAAAGAATATTGCATATAGAAAATTTGGATTGTCCAGTTTGCGCGGAGGCATTGCAGACGGATTTGCAAAAAATTAAGGGGATAGACAGTGTAAGCGTGGATTACGTCACGCAAACAATTACGGTGGAAACGCAGTCGGATTCCGCTTTGCAAAAGCTCATTGATAAGACGAATAAATTTGAGGAAGTGCGTGTATTAGACGGGGGCATGTCCGCGACGAACGGGAAAAAACGCCGTATAAAGCCGTGGATTTTTATTGCCGTTGCGACGGTGTTATTTGTGGCGGGTACACTTATTGAGCACCTCGCAAAAGGACTTGTCGCCGAAATCATTTCTTACGTGTTATACGGCGTGGCATACGTTGCGGTTGGCTATCCCGTGCTTTTTTCTACGGCAAAAAATCTTATTAAGGGCAAAATTTTCGACGAGAATTTCTTGATGACGATTGCCTCCATCGGCGCAATCGTGCTTGGCGAGTACGGCGAAAGCGTGCTTGTGATGCTTCTTTATCAAATGGGGGAAAGCCTGCAAGCGATGGCGGTGGATAGCTCCCGTGCGTCCGTTACGTCGTTGATGGCGTTAAAAAGTGAGTATGCGAATCAATTTGAAAACGGCGAATATACGCAGGTAAAGCCCGAGGACTTGAAGGTGGGGGACGTCCTGCTTGTCAAGGCGGGCGAAAGAGTTGCGGCGGATGGTATATTGCTCGCTAAGGGCGCGACGCTCGACATGAAAGCATTGACGGGCGAAACGGAGCTTCGCGAGGTGAAAGAGGGCGAGGAAATTTTGTCGGGGAGCATAAACGCAGGGGGCGTGTATGAGATGAAAGTTACACGCACCTATCAAGAGAGTGCCGTTGGCCGTATTTTGGATATGGTAGAAAACGCGGCGCAAGGCAAAGCGACGCCCGAAAAATTTATTGCAAAATTTGCAAAATTCTACACGCCAATCGTTTGTATATTGGCAATATTAGTGGCGGTTGGCGCTCCACTGTTAAATGGCTTGATCGTCGATGGCGCTTGGCGATTTAGGGAGTTTGGGCGTTGGCTGCAATCTGCGCTCACCTTCCTTGTCATATCTTGCCCGTGTGCGTTGGTTATTTCCGTGCCTCTCACCTATTTTTCGGGGATTGGCGTTTGCGCGAAGAAGGGCATTTTGGTCAAAGGCGCAACCTACTTGGACGTACTTGCCAAGGCGAAAAGTGTCGCGTTTGATAAGACAGGCACGCTCACGCAAGGCAACTTTGGCGTGTGTGCCGTGCATACCGCAGGGAATAAGACGGAAACGGAACTTCTCGCGCTCGTTGCGGCGGTGGAGCGTTCTTCCTCGCACCCGATTGCGCACGCGTTTGACGGCATTTCCACCCATTTGACGGCGGAAAACGTAACGGAGCACGCGGGACTTGGTTTGCAAGCGTTCGTGGGCGGAAAAGAGGTGTGGATCGGTAACGAAAATTTGATGGCGCGGCACGCGGTTTCCGTGCACAAGCAAAGCGGTGCCTATACCACGATTTACGCGGCTTGCGACGGGGAATATTGGGGCGCAATCGAGCTTGGCGATAAGCTCCGCGCGCAAGCAAAAGAGATGATAGGCACATTAAAGGCGCTTGGTTTACAGCGTGTTGTAATGCTTACGGGCGACAAGCGTGAAAAAGCGGAAAAAATGGCAAACGAGGTGGGCGTGTACGAGGTGAACGCCGAATTATTGCCCGATGACAAGCTAAAAAAGGCGGAAGAATTGAAAAAAGAGGGGGTTCTAATTTACGTGGGCGACGGTATCAATGACGCGCCCGTGATGATGACGGCGGACTGCGCTGTTTCCATGGGCAAGCTCGGCAGCGCGGCGGCAGTCGAGGCGTCCGACCTCGTGTTGATTTCCGATGATTTGTCGGCAATTCCGACAGCCTTGCGTATTGCGCGCAAAACGCGCGCGGTTGTACTGCAAAATATTGTTTTCTCGATTGCGATGAAGGTGGCGTTTATGGCGCTTGGTGCATTGGGAATTTTACCCCTTTGGCTCGCTGTGTTTGCCGACGTGGGCGTGATGCTGTTGGCGGTGGCAAACAGCTTCCGCGTTCGATTTATCAAAACGAAAAAGAAATAAGCTAAAATGCTTTGCAACGGCGCAAAAATGTGCTATAATATATAGGAAATAATTAAAATGAGGTGGGCAGGTATGCAATCAACAAAAAAAAGACGGCTCGTCGTCGCATCGGGCAACGCGCATAAAATCCATGAAATTTCTCAAATTTTCACCGATTTTGAGGTGGTATCGCAAAAGCAAATGGGCTTTGACGAGGACGTGGAGGAAACGGGCGAAACCTTTCTTGAAAACGCGCTTATCAAGGCGCGTGCGGCGTGTAAAGCGTTGGGTTGTATGGTGCTTGCCGACGATAGCGGTTTGTGTGTGGACGCGCTTGGCGGTGCGCCCGGCGTGTATAGCGCGCGGTATTGCGGGCATCACGGCTCGGACGAAGAAAACCGTGCTACGTTACTCAAAAATATGCAGGGAATTACTGACCGCCGCGCACACTTCACTTGCGCGTTGGCGCTTGTGTATCCCGACGGCAAAGAAATTTGTGTTGAGGGAAACACCTACGGTACGATCCTTGAAAAAGAGGACGGCGAGGGCGGTTTCGGCTATGATCCCCTGTTCAAAAGCGACGATTTAAATAAGACGTTTGGCAGAGCAAGCGAGGGGGAGAAAAACGCCGTTTCGCACCGTTTCCGCGGCTTACAAAATCTTTTGGCAAAGTGGCGCGCAGAAGAAAACTCGGATAAATAAATATGAAGAAAATTATCGTTATTTCGGATAGTCACGGAAACGCAAAAGGGGTGTCGGCGCTGTTGCCACTCGTCGCGGAAAACGATTACGTTATCCACCTCGGCGACGGGGTGGGCGATATCCGTCAACTGCGCGATTATTATCCCGACAAAGCGTATTTTTGCGCGGGTAATTGCGATTTTCTTTCTCAATACCCCACGCAAGGGATTTTAGAGGTCGAGGGGGTACGGATTTTTTATTGCCACGGCCATCAATACGGGGTAAAGCAGGAATTGCTCACGCTTGCCCTCGCCGCAAAGAGCCACGATTGCGAGCTTGCGCTTTACGGACACACGCACGTGTCGAACATTACGCAATTAGAGGGCGTAACTCTCGTCAATCCCGGCACGCTCCGCTATGAAATCGGCAAAGGCGGAAGCTATGCGTATATCGTTGTGCATAAAGGGAAAATCACCCCCGTTATTGTTGGGGACGGCTTACATTGATAGTATAATTTACAAGAAAAAACGCCCCGTGCCAACGGGGCGTTTCGTGTGTCATAATTTATGATTATTCGTGGATTTCCAAGCTAAAAGAAATATGCTTGGTTTGGTTGGGCGCTACGTGCGTCATATTCGGCTTGCTTTCTAATTCCGTCAAGACACCGTCAACGGACGGTAATGCGCTCCACGGCTCAATGCAAACGTAGGGCGCGGGCTTGTGGTCTGCATGCCAAAATCCGATAAAGGGGAATTGCTCGTATTTCAAGCTCACGTACCGGCTTTCCTTGTCGCATTTTATACAAACCTCGCCCGACGTGTTTTCCAAAACTATAGCGTCTTGGTCGAATAAATCATGACGAAGGGGAATTTTTACACCGTCCACAAAGGCAAACGGTTCACTTACGCCCGCCATGAGCTTGCTCGGCTCTGCCAAAGGCAATTTGCGTGCGGCGGTGGGGCGGGTAAATTCCACGTAATAGTCCTCAAATTCCCCCTTTCCAAAGGGTACGTTAATGCCGGGGTGTCCGCCAAACGCGCAGATAAGCTCGCGGCTGTCTTTGTTTAAAACGGAATACTCCGTCGTCAACGTTGCGCCGTCCAAAATAAAGGAAACGCGGAATTCAAACGCGAAGGGGTATTCCTTTTTCGTTTCCTCGCTGTCGGTGAAAAGGAAGACCAGCTTGTTTTCCGTTTGGCTTTCCAAAACAAACTCGAAAAATCTCGCTAAACCGTGGCAACGGGAAGGGTATTCTTCGTTGGCGTAGCGGAATTTTCCTTCAAACATTCTGCCGATAAAGGGGAAGAGGTTATACGCTCTGCCGCCCCAAAAGGCGGTATCGCCCTGCCAAAGGTATTCCGTGTCCGTCTGCTTGGAATATACCGACCAAAGCTGTGCGCCAAACGTATTTACCGAAATTCTCAAATGCGAATTTTCAATGCTATGTATCATAAATAAAGCTCCTTGCTTGCTTTTTTTGTACATTTTAGCATACTTTTTACCTTTTGTAAACCTATGCGCGGAAAAAATTAAAAATTTTTTTAAAGTCCGCAACTTTTTTCTTTCAAATCCGTGACATTTGATAAAAAATATTATATAATAATTATAATGGCATACGCTTTGCGTATCTATACGCGGTGCGGCGCAAAACGAAGGAGAAAGGACAAATGGTTGCACTAAACGGTTTTTTACAAAGCGCACTGTTGGCGGTTAGCTTCCAAACGGTTTGGGGACATATCGGCAACGTAATCATGATGCTCGCGGCATGCGGCGCGTTTTTGATAGGCTTTAAATTCCTCAGCGACAACATGGAAAAGCTTGCGGGAAACAGTCTCAAAGTTTTGTTCAACAAAACGTCGGATAAAAAATGGGTGGGCGTCGGTATCGGTGCGGCATCTACGGCGGTTGTGCAAAGCTCGGGCGTTACCACCGTCATGGTTGTCGGCTTTGTAAATGCGGGCATTATGACCTTGCAGCAAGCCACGACGATGATTATGGGCGCGAATATCGGTACGACGGTTACGGCGCAGATTGCGGCATGGGGCTCGTCGCTTAGCCTTGCTCCCGTCTTTATGTCCTTGCTCTTTATCGGCGTTATGATGGAAATGTTTTCCAAAAACGATAAGGTAAAATCGGTCGGGTTGGCAATTGCGGGCTTGGGCTTGGTGTTCTTCGGCTTGGAAATTATGTCCGACGCGATGAGCGTTTACAGCAAAATGCCCGCCGTTACGAACTTCTTAGAAACGATTAACAATCCTTTCCTTTTGTTGCTGTTCGGTATCGTGTTCACGGCAGTTTTACAATCGTCGAGCGCGGTAACGACAATCATCATCGCAATGGCAAGCCAAGGCTTGATTATCGGCGGCGGCGGAAACGCGGTGCTTTATATCATTCTCGGCTCGAATATCGGCTCGTGCGTGACGGCGCTTATTTCGTCTATCGGCACTTCCGTCAATGCGCGGCGTGCAAGTATCATTCACTTGATGTTTAACGTGGTTGGTTCGTTATTGTTTATGACAATGCTTTTAATTTGGTCTAAGGACGTAGTAAGGAGTGATTTCTATCAAGTTACCTTCGTGAAATGGTTTGCTGGCAGTCCGGAAGCACAAATCGCTATGTTCCACACCTTCTTCAACGTCATTTGTACCTTGCTTTTCTTGCCGTTTACAAACGTCTTGGTAAAGCTTTCGACGCTCCTTGTCCGCGAAAAAAAGCAAACGGAAAAAGAGCCTTGGGAGCTTGTATATATGGATAAACGCTTTTTGGCAACCCCGTCCGTTGCGTTGGGGCAGTTAAAAAAGGAAACCTTCCGTATGGCGGATATGTCTATGGAAAGCTTGCGTATTGCCTTTAACGGCTTTATTGCGCGCGATATGGACGCGGTGGACAAGGTGTACGAGGCCAACGACCATATTGCAAAATTGAGCGGGCTTATCAGTGATTATCTCGTGCGTACTTCCGCAAGTGGTGTTTCGTTCGCGGACGAAAAAATGGTCAGCGTTTTACATAGCAATGTAGGGGACATTGCCCGTATTGCAGAGCTTGCCGACAACCTCACAAAATACACCAAGCGTGCCGTGAAGGACGAGCTTGTCTTCTCGGAAGGCATCAATGAAAAGTTGGTGGCTATGCACAAGAAATTAGAAGAACAGTATGAGCTTGTTAAACGTATTTGCTTGAACGAAGAAGACGGGCTTGTCGTGCAATCGGACGGGTTGGAAGACGTTATCGACACCATGCGTCGCGACCTCGTTGCCGAGCATATTGAAAGACTTCGCCAAGGCAAGTGCCGTCCCGAAAACAACACCATATTCGTCAACCTTGTTTGCAATTTGGAACGTATTGGCGACCACTTGACTTTCATCGTTCACGCAGACGAAGCTTAAATTTTTATAATGGAATAGAACGGAGCGCGTCCAAAGCCAAAAACGGTTTTGGACGCGTTTTAATTTGCCTGTGCGTGAACCAACGGCACGAGCCTTAACTCTGGGAGTACAACAAAAAAAGCACTTGTCAAGCCGTTGTTTCGGGCATTCCGATACTCCGCAAGCGGAGACCTCTCGGAAAGCGTCGCCGTTTATCAACGGCTCGCGCGAACCAACGGCGACAAGCCCTAACTCTGGGAATACAACAAAAAAAGCACTTGTCAAGCCGTTGTTTTGGGCATTCCGATACTCCGCAAGCGGAGACCTCTCGGAAAGCGTCGCCGTTTATCAACGGCTCGCGCGAACCAACGGC
>JAFTMQ010000005.1 GCA_017452305.1 Clostridia bacterium
CGGGATTTTGCAATAATTTTATCGTCCACGTCCGTATAGTTGCGCGCGTAAGTTACGTCGTAGCCCACTTTCTTCAAATATTTACGCATAATATCGTAAATAAGCGCTTGATATCCGTGCCCGATGTGCGCTTCGCCCGACACCGTGATGCCGCAAGCATACATTTTTACCTTGTTGCCGTCGATAGGCACAAATTCTTCCTTTCTTTTTGTCAGCGAGTTGTAAATTTTCATAATTTTTGCTCCTGTTTTATGCTTTCAACGCGTACATGGTACGCTCTTTTTTATTTTTCGTCTATATTTGGGGTGCGGATTTTGACAATACGCGCAGGTACGCCCACCACCGTAGCGTACGGCGGAACTTCCTTTAAAACCACCGCGCCCGCACCGATTTTCGCGCCCTTGCCGACGGTGAAACCGCCAAGCACCTTTGCGCCTGCGGAAATGGTTACGTTTTCCATCACCGTAGGGTGCCGTTTCCCCTTTTCCTTGCCCGTGCCGCCAAGGGTTACGCCTTGATAAATCACCGTGCCCCTTCGCACCTCGGCAGTTTCCCCTATCACCACGCCCGCGCCGTGGTCGATAAACACGCCGCTCTCAATTTTTGCGGCAGGGTGGATTTCTATGCCCGTAAAAAACCGCCCGAGTTGACTTATGCACCGCGCCAACGTTTTGCATTTGATTTTGTGGAAAAAGTGCGCCGTTCTGTGCCAAGACAAGGCGTGCACGCCCGCGTAGGTAAGCCAAATTTCAAAGGAATTGCGCGCCGCAGGATCGTTATTTTTTGCCGCCCGAATATCCTCGCGTAAAGCCTTAAACCACATACGAAAGCCCCCTTTTTTATTTTTCGCTTTCGTGTGCGGGCGAAGATTGGAAACGGAATAACCGCAAGCCGCCGCTTACGTTCCGTCTATAAAAACAAAAAACGCCCTTATACTATTGTATAAAGGCGCGCGCTGTCGCTGTTCCACTTTACTTCAAAAAATTGCCGATTTCCGTCAATTTTTCCTCATTCGTCCGATAACGGGGACTGCCGCAGAGGGTTAGTCTGTCCTAATCACGCAAAAACGCACTTTCGCCGTCCACACGCGCCGCGCTTCCAGCCAAGGCGAGGCTCTCTTTGCCGTATGAAAACGGGTACTCTTTTTCTGCTCGGATATTCAATTTTCAATCATAGTATAGCACACCGTTGCCGAAAAGGCAACCGTTTTATTGCTTGATAAATAAATTTGCCACCTTGTATTCTTCAAGCGCCGCTTGCACCATTGCAGGATTGTAAATCTTGCGGGAAAGCAGGTACTCGATGACGACGTCCTTGACGATAGTATGGTCGAAGAAATAATCGCAAAGATTGAGAAGCGCATTGACGTCCGTGTAGGACATTTGCAGCGTGAGACCGAGAGAGAAAATCAAGTTTTTCGTAGGCAAAAATACGCCCTTTCTAATCCCCTTCCAAATTTCGGGCGCAATATCGATTTGCGCAAGCACGTCCTCGTCCTTTACGCCGTATTTCGCCATCATTTTTTTGAGGTTTTTCGCCAAACCGTACTTGGAAAAGAACTGCTTTATCCGCCCCCAAAAGGACAAAATGCTAAACGAGAAAGAAAAGGTCTTGTCCACCATTCTCTCTTTGAGCGCCTCAAGCAGCGCTTCCTTATTTTCTTGCTTGGAAAGCGCCATCGTGTCGGGGGGCAAGGTGTAGGAAATCGTTCTGCCGAACTCATCCACCTTCGTCGCCTGCATCATCGGCATTTTGTAGCCGGGCAACACGCTAAGCTTATCATAGCCTGCGTATTCCTTGCTAAAATATTCGTCTAAATCGCTAATAAACTCAAACATATCTCTTTCTCCGTTCTTTTTATTATAGCATAGATAAACGAAAAACTGCAAGCAAAAACAGGGCGTTTTGTATGGTTACGCGTGATATTTGCGTGAATTTTTACAAGAAAGTTCACAAGCGATAAATGAAAGTTTCGTTCGATTTTTTTGTGAAAATGTGATTTTTTAATGTGAATTTCACTTTTTAGCGGCGTATTCACTTGCTTTTTTGTGAGTTTTGTGTTAAATTGTGAATATACAACAAATTCAAGGGGATTTTACAAATGAAAAGAGAACGCATTATAGAAATTGCAGAGCTTTTGGATAAACGCGGCAAATTGACGCTTGAACAGTTGGAAGAGCACTTCCCCAACGTTTCGCAAATGACCTTGCGCAGAGATTTATTCCAATTAGAGGAAGAGGGGAAAATTATCCGTGTACGCGGCGGCGCGATGTCCGTGCGCGAAGTCCAAAAGACCTCGGGCGAGCCGTACACAAAGAAAACGACAATTCATACGGACGAAAAAATCGTCATCGCGCAAAAAGCGGCAAGCCTTATCGACGAGGGCGCGTCCATCTTCATCGACGGCGGTACGACGGCGCTTTACCTTGCCAAGGAAATGCCCGATAGAGCTTGCAACGTATTCACCAACGGCCTTGCCGTTGCCACCGAGCTTGCCAAAAAGAAAAACGTCGTCGTCAACTTGCTCGGCGGACAGCTTATCAAGGATAATTTGTCCACCGCCTCGGCGTTTTCCTCTCTCTACTTCACGGACACAAATTTCGAGCTTGGCATTATTTCCGCGGCGGCATTCACGCCCGAAAACGGCTTTTCGTGCAGCTCACAGGTGGAAGCGGAGCTTTTACGCGTTATCTGCAAAAAAGCAAAATTTTTGTACATGATGCTCGACAGCTCTAAAATCGGTAAGATTAAGCCTTACACGTTCGCGCGTGTAGAGGATATTAACGTGCTTATCACCGACAACGATTTTCCCGACGCACTCAAAGACGAATTTAAAGCGCGCGATATCGTAGTAATTTAATTTCATCGCGTACATGGTATAGGTGAATACAATGAAAAAGACGATTACAAAGAAGCTTTTGGCGCTTTTAAGCGCAACCTTTATGCTTGCAACCTGCGCGGCTTGCAGCTGTGATTCGGAATATTTAAGCGGCTCCGACTCCCCCTCGTTATCGGATACCACTTCCGATACCGCTCCCGAGCAAAGCGACACCGCCACCCCTATTGTTTTGCAATCCCCTCATCACCTTTCGTTCGATGAGGAAAGCTTCATTTTATCGTGGGAAGCGGTGGATAACGCCGTTTGCTACCTTATCGACCATAACGGCGAAATATTAGAAGTATATGGCGAAGAAACATAC
>JAFTMQ010000046.1 GCA_017452305.1 Clostridia bacterium
AAGCCAAACAAATAGACGGAAAAACAAAACTTTCTGCGGTTCATATCATAATGCACGTTAGTCTTCAACGGTATGGGTAAAAAAATCTGCACAACCGTCATTACGGCATTCAATATGTTAAACCACAAAAAAAACGACCTGCCCATATCCGCAATATGCGCAAGTCGTTTGTGTTTTATGTATCCTTGTCGATTATTCCTCGTCAAATGCAGGTTCATCAAACGCTTCAATCGTAGAATCCCCAGACGCATACTCTTCGTCCGTTTCGGGATTATAAACGTCCTTTTCGTAGAGGTAATTGCTGCTAATTTCCTCGATTGTGCCAAGATCGGCAATCTTCTTCAAGAGTTCGTCATAATCGGGCAAATCCGCAAGAGATTTCAACTTGAAACGTCTTAAAAAATTGTCCGTCGTCGCATAGAGCATAGGTCTGCCGGGCGATTCCTTTCTGCCGCAAGGCTCAATCATTTCCAACGTCAAAAGCGTGCTGATTGCATAGTCGCTGTTCGTTTGACGGATAGCCTCGATTTCGCTACGCGTAATCGGTTGCTTATACGCAATAATTGCCGCGCATTCCAAAATTGTTTTGGTGAAGTCCTTTTCGCGCAAAGGCATAATCGTCGCCGCTACGGGCTCTTTGTAATCGGGGTTGGTCGCAAGCTGCAATTTGTGGTTGATATGCAGCAAACGAATGCCGCAAGCACCCGAATACTTCTTTTCGAGGTCGCGGATGGCGGTATCCACCTCGCGTTTGGTAATTTCCAACTTTTCTCTGATAAGGTCGATGGGCACCGCGTCGCCCGCCGCAAACAAAATCGCCTCAATTATATTCGTCAATTTCTCCAATTTCTTCATCCTCACTTCTATTTGCATTTTTATTGATGGTAATCGTAGAGAACAATTCCTCTTGCTCTACCACCACAAATTGATGTTTTAATAATTCCAAAAGTGCTTGGAACGTCGTTACGATTTCGGGAACGCTCGTATCCTCTTCAAACAATTCCTCGAATTGCATAGCTTCTTTGGCTGCTACCTTCTCGCGGATATGCTTAATTTTATCGCGAACGGTAAAGACGTCTTTGGGGATTTCACGAGGCACAGGCGCGGCACGCTTTTGGCTTTCCACGCGGATAAGCATCTTTTCAAGCGCACTCACAAGCCCGTCTAAATCCAAATCCTTATACTGCACTTTAAAACCCGAGTATTCTTTATCGGGGGATTTGAAGAAATAGCCGATTGTTTCACGCTCTTTCAGCTTGACTTCCTCTTCCTTGATCATAAATTTAACCTTTTGGTTATATTCTTCAAGGGCGGTAATCAACGAGCTTTCGGGGTCCTCGTCATCGTTTCCGTAATAATCGTCGTAATCCTCTACGGGCGGTACCAAACGGCGCGCCTTAATTTCAATGATCGTTGCCGCGATATTTAAGTACTCGCTCGCTTTTTCCAAATCGAGGTAAGGCAAGCCCTTCATGTATGCAAGGAATTGGTCGGTTACTTTGGAAACGAAAACGTCCTTAATCTCAATTTCTTCTTGCTTAATTAAGTGTAATAATAGGTCCAACGGGCCCTCAAAATTATCAAGCACCGTCGTATAATCCACTTCCGTTTCAAAGTTGCGAACGGAAGCGAGTGTAAGTTTTGTCTTTTCTTTTTCCATAAAGCTCCTTTTTCGCTCAAAATCCGATTTCCACTTGTCAACTATAACAAATTTTCGTTTGCTAAACAAGCAGAAAGTTCTCTTTTCTTCGATTATTTTGTCACTTTTGTAATCTATCGGGGATTACGTCGTTACGCACCAAATCTTCATAGGTTTGGGGACGAACGATATACTCCGCTTTTCCGTCCTTGACAAGCACGCAAGGCGGAATTTTATTTCGATTATAATTCATTGCCATTGAGTAATTATACGCGCCCGTAGAAAGCACGGCGAGAATATCCCCCGTCTGCGCTTTGGGCAGAGAAGCGTCCACCGCAATGATGTCGCCGCTTTCGCAGCATTTTCCTGCAATAGAAACTGTTTCCGTCGGCTGTTCGTAGGCTCTATTCGCCAATACGGGCGTATATTTGGATTGATACAACGCATAGCGCGGATTTTCAAACATACCGCCGTCAATGGCTACGTACTTTTTCACGTTGGGAATATCCTTGATCGCACCGACGGTATAAAGCGTGAGCCCCGCCTCGGCAATGATGGAACGCCCCGGTTCAAGCAAGAGATAAGGCAATTCCATTCCGTAATTTTTCGCCTTTTCTTCCACCGCGCCAATAAGCGCCTCGATATACTCCGCATATTCCTCGGGCACGAGTTTTTTATCTTCGTCCGTGTACCAAACCCCAAAGCCACCGCCGAGGTTTAACGTCGTCATTGTAAACGAATGCTTTTCACGCATTTCCGCCGCAAAATCCATACATTTTTCCGCAGCAAGTACAAAGGATTGTTTTTCAAAAATCTGCGAACCGATATGGCAATGATAACCAAGCAAACGAATATTTTTCTTATTCAACGCGTACACGGTTACCCTTTCCGCTTCCCCGTTTTGGATGGAAAAGCCGAATTTACTGTCCGTCGTAGCCGTTTGTACGTACGCGTGAGTATGCGCTTCAATACCGGGATTTATACGTAATAAAATGTCTTGGCAAATCCCTCGTTTTTCTGCTTCTATATCAATTTTATCGATCTCGGAATAGGCGTCGGCAACAATAAGACCGATGCCCGCGTCAAGCGCTTCGCCAATTTCATAGTCTTGCTTATTATTGCCGTGCATACAAATATTTTTTGCGGGGAAATCCGCTTGTAATGCCGTATAAAGCTCACCGCCCGAAACAACGTCGATGCCAATATTTTCTTGCGCTGCAATCTTGTATATCGCCTTACAGGAAAAAGCTTTCGAGGCATACAAAACCTTACTTTGCCCCGCATATTTATTGCGAAGCGTGTCGCGGAAAACTCCCATCATTTTGCGAATATAAACCTCGTCAAAAACGTAAAGCGGCGTACCAAACGCTTGGGCAAGCGCAACGCAGTCCGCGCCCCCAATCTCTAAATGTCCCTTCGCATTGATTTTTAAGCTTTCTCTTTCGTTCATTTTGCTACCTATAAAAATCGTATACAGTTATTTTA
>JAFTMQ010000047.1 GCA_017452305.1 Clostridia bacterium
CCAATTTCTTGAATTGGTCATGTGTGGTGGAGATAGGCAAGCCAAATCTATCTTTAAAATATTGCGGCGAAAATTCAAGAGAAAATCCATCCATATTACCGCATAAGCAAAGGTAGAAATAGAATGTATAGCCGTTACACGCCAAGTCCTTATACACCTTTCCCATAATATCAAGGTTTAAGCAAACGAAAGGGTCTTTTTGAGTATTGGGTTTATGAATTTTGATGATTTTTTGATTAGGTACAGTCATAATTAGCCTCCTTTATGCTACTTGGGCGGCATCCGCCGCATTGTTTTTTTCGTTGGTAATTTCTTTGTTTTCAAGCCCTAAATTTTTAACATCAGGGAAAGTATCTAAAAACCATTGTTTAATGTGGGGATATCGAATAGAGTGGCATTTTGCCAAGAAACGCTTTTCTTTGTACTCTTGACGGATTTCTTGGCTTACTTCATGCCTATCCATGTATTCTTCCATGTAAGCGTATGTTAAGCCTTTAAACGCTTCTTTTTTGGGGTTTCTTTTGATGGTTTTACGAATTATATGATATTTAGGGTAAGAAGCTCTTACTTCTTGCAATATGCTAAATTCTTGGGTTCCATATCTTGATGACTTCTTTGCAAATTCGCTATCCATTACAATTCTTCCGCTTTCAGGACCATCGTGATAAACTCTCAAAGTATTTCTCATGTCTATCACCCCCTTACGCCACATTCGCGAGATACAACCACTCGCCTTTCGTCTTAAGGTCTTTGAATTCAGGATAGAACTCAAGGAAAGTTTTCTTTACCGCAAGGAATGATGCGTTGTTGTTTTTATGAATTTCAAACTTTTCTACGCTATTACCTTTTTCATGCTTTGCCGCATAATCATACAAGAATTCGCAAGTGATTCCTTTAAGGGTTGCACTCTTTTTCTTGGTGGTGCTTTTTGCTCTTTTGATAACAATAATTTGATAGTCCGAATACTCTTTTCTTAATTCGTTGAATTCCTTGTATTCATCCGAACCAACAACGCCTGCCTTTCTTGCGAAAGCTTCCTTAACTTCAATTGCCTTTGCTTCATAGTTAACTTTGTAATTTTGAATTTTCTTTTCCATAATTTTTTTATTTCCTTTTTAATTTTTTTTATTTACTTGGGTTTCGTAAATGTTCGCGACCACTTGCTCAACCTTTGTACCCATATTATAACATACCTATTATGTAAACATGGTCATTAAATAGTACTTTGCTATTTTTTTGAAAAAGTTTTTAAAAGTTTTTTAAAAGATGTTACAAAGTTATTTTAAAGATGACTTTTGGATGTTTGAGAGATATTCAAAAGATGTGTAAAACCTGTTAAAAGGCTGTATATTTTTTTACTTTTTTTGTGTGCGGCGGCGGTTATTTCTTGACATTTTTGCGCGGATTTGGTATAATATAATCAGGTCAAGAATCAGGTCCAATTTATAAGGAAATGGCTCTTTGATACTTTAAAAATTGTTAGCATTTGGTAGAAAGTTCCTTTATTTATAAGGGATGTAGTGTGTTGATGGATGACGTAAGACGTTTAGGGACCAAAAGGTCGTGGGTTCAAGTCCCGTCGCCTCAACCACGGAAAATCTCTTGAAACATAAAGGGTTTCAGGAGATTTTTCTTTTCCAAAAACCTTCTAATTTTCAGGCTTGACCACATGTTTGACCATTTGCGGATTTTTCTCCGTTTTTATGTGCTTGGAATGGCAGGTTTTTTTTGCAAAAAATAAAAAATCTCTTTTCTTTGTTTACTGAGTATCAAATTTTGAGGGGTGACGATTGATTTCGTCACCCCTTTAATGTTGCCTTTTTCAGTTCAGCCATTTCCGTTTCCACCGTTTTAATAACAAAAAAGCACTATTAAGTGATTTCAACTACTCAACAGTGCTCTATTTCATATTTCTTTTATTGCTCTTACAAGTACTACTTTGTACTATAAACGCCGCGCTCTTTTTTCAGGACATTCAACTCCATTGCTGCGCAAAAAATATTGTACAATAACTTTATACATCTTTTTTATCCGTTTCCAAATAACGATACACGCCTGCCGTCCAACCCATCATTTCGGGCGTTTCGTACTCTTGCGTGACGGATACAATACCGTTTTTGGCATCGTATTTTTCCCAAAGTGAGCCCGTTTTTTCAAACACAGCGTCTACCGTGGCAAGATATTTATCTGCCACTCGTCTTGCATCTTCCGCCATACCGATACGCTTTAAACCAACATACGCGAAATATACGTTAGAGGGCCACATCGAGGGGTAATCCCATTGCAGATATTTTTCCTCTTCGCCACGATATTCGCAAGCCGCTATCCCAAAAGGAAGTTCTAATTTGGCAAGCACCGCTTTTGCCGCTTTTTTATCATCGGACAAGCCCACTGCATACGGATAGAGCGAAGCGCAGCTTACGACCTTGGAGAAGCATTTTTTCTTAAAATTGTAATCGTAATATATACCGCTTTCCTTATCCAACATGTACGTATCCATAAGCGATTTGCGTTCCTCCGCGCGCGCCGCCCAAACGACCGCTTTTTCGGGCGCGTCCAAAATGCGCATGATTTCCGCGACCTTACACTCCACGTCATACAAAAGACAGTTGAGGTCGAGATGTGCAAATTCGCTGGGGGCAAACGGCTCGTCCTCCGTCCTAAAGCGAGGGTTAAAATCCCAACCGCTTTCCGCAATCGTCAACAATTCTTTGGTGAAAGCGATTTGCGCGTCCTCACCCTCCTTCCAAACCCCGACGCGGTCGGCAAGCCAAGGATATTGCGCCTTTAATACTGAACGTGTAGAATTGGTACTATGTGCATTTAAGCCGATCTCCGTTTTTCTGTCACTCATAAAAAAGTCATATTCCTGCAAAATCGAGCCCAGGTATTTTTCCAAAACCTTTTTATCCTTTTTATGCAAATACAAATCGAACACCCCGCGTGTGAACAAAGGCGGTTGCGAGCGGTCAAGCAAGTGATTTGCGTTGGGCATATACCCCAAATTGGAAATAAAATAGCTCATAACGTCCAAATTGTTTTCCGCCTGCTCCGCTTTTCCATCCAGCATAAAACCAAGGTTGCCAAAATAAGTATCCCAATAATAAAAATCGGAAAATACATCTTTTATATTGGCGCAAGGCACGCTGTAAGGCTTGGGCATCTTCACGATGCCACGGCTCTGTTCATCAGGCGAATGTACCGAATTATCCCAATTCTCTTTGATATATTGCGTAACTGTCATACAATTTTTCTCCGTTTCAGTATAACCGAATGCTTCGTCTTTTTCAAAACGAAGCATTCGGGCATTTTTTATCCTTCCATAAGCTTTACACGGAAATTGTCGATATAAACGATCTGCGTTTCCTCGTGCAATTCACCGCGTTCAAAGATAAAGCCAAGCTCTTCCACGCGGTCCAAAATTTCCTTATATCCATAAGACAATATGCTGTAATCCACAGGGATTTCCACGTTGTTCATACCAGGCTTTACGGTAAAATAGTAACGGTACGGCTGCGAAGTCACGCTTGAATCGGGACACATATAAAACGCTACGTTTAAATCATAATCCATCGCGTTGTAAATATCGACCAACACGCTTTCACAATCGTTAAAATCGTATTTGTTAAAATACGTTCCATCCGTCTTAAAGCCGATATACGGCGAACGTTTTCCCCAAAGCTCTTCCCTACCGAGGATTTCGCATTTCAAGCTTTGATTGCCGCGTGTAATGGTCGCAAGCTCCGCTTCCGTCGCCGCTTTATAGAGGTGCTTGCCTGCAACGCCGTTGCCAGGCAATTCCCCTTTCGTTATCAACGTCCACGTACCGAACGACCAGCCCGATTTCACATTTCCTGCTATATCGTCGTAGCTTTCAAAATCCGCGATTTGCATACAGCCGTTTTCGATAATGGGTTGATTTTGCACCTGCTCGGATGCACTTGATTCTTCCGAAACACTGCTGCTTTCGTTGTCGCCCGTATTATCACATCCACCAAAGGCGATAAGCGCGCCAAAGCTCATCATA
This sequence comes from Clostridia bacterium, assembly GCA_017452305.1. GTDB lineage: Bacteria > Bacillota > Clostridia > Christensenellales > Borkfalkiaceae > Scatosoma. Next base: position 4,028 of record JAFTMQ010000047.1, read on the forward strand.
GCCGTCACGGCAAGAACGCCGATTCTTCTAAACAATTTTTTCATGCTTATCCTCCTTATTTCTTCGTGTATGCGATTTCATCCAGGTAAACCGTCTTGACGCCTGCCTCGCCCTCTTCCGTCAAAATGTTATCCATGAAGAAGTAGAAGCCGTTTACCTTATCCAACCTCGACAGTGTAGAAACCTTGATTTGCAAATAGTTCCAACCAGGGGCAAGCTCGTAATCGTTGATGGACAAATACTGGTCCCCGACGAAGGTCGAAAGACGCAATTCCACAGTTTCCGCTTCCGTATTATAGATGGAAAGCGTGAGGTCTTGCAATTCGGATAAGTTGCCGCCGTTCAAGCTTGCCGCACTGATGGAGAAGAACGGTTCGTACGTTCCCTCAACGACCTTACCCGTCAAATCTATCCTCAAAGATTGATTACCATTGGATACGTATTGCGTGTCGGTGTTGATAGAAATCGGCGTTTCCGTTCTCGTACGGATACCGTCCGTCTTTCCGTCCTCAAAATCAATGGCGATTTGATACAAGCCCGACAGCACTTTCTTCGTTTCCACCGTCTTACCGTCGAAGGTCACCGACAGCACAAGCGTGGTTTCCTTGGAAAGGTCGATGATAAGCTGATAACTGCCAGCCTCTTTTACAAGCTGTTCGCCCTTATAGCTTACAGTCGCGTCCTCATTGTAGGTGTTGAAACGAACGATTGCTTTGCCTTGCTGAACGACGATATCTTCGTACAATACGCCGTGATCAGAGCTGCAAAGCAGAATCATTTCCGCAAACTCTCGGCGGGTCGCATAGAATACGTCGCGATCGGTAATAGGCGTTACCTCGGAGAATACGCTTGCGTACAAGGTATCCTCTATCGCCTGCGAATCCAGCCCTCTTTCCGTATAGATTTCATCCAACATATTCAAATATTCGTAATCTTCCATACCGTCGCGGTAGGATACCGCACGCAGGGAGCCTACGGGGCCTATAATGCCGTAAGGCGCGCCCGGATAGAACAGGAAACCGTCGCCAGGCACGTAATCGCCGCGCATCGTTTCCGTATACGGGTCGTCTACGGGTTCGCTGTAATTATCCCAAAGATAATCGTTGATAGCCCAATTCAAATACCCATCCATATCGTACGCCTTTTGCATCCAGCTCATCAAACGGCTGCCGAGCAAATAATCGTCGATATGCGTCGTGGGATAAGGATATTTCGGGGATACGCAGGTGTAGAACCAATCTTCCTTTTCATACGGCCAATCCCCTTCCAAATCGTCCGCAAACGCGTGGTCGCGCTGGTCTTGATTGTAAAGAAACTCCAACTCGATACAAGGCGTGATGGCATCTGCGCCGATGGAATTCATTTTATCCACGGAATCGGGTTTGTTAAGCGGCAATACGTTGGGAATCGTAACCAAAGTTTCCGAAACCGTTTCAAGGAAGAAACTGTAATTGTCGTAGCCGACAAGCTCCGCCTCCAACTCCGCATTGACGTCAAGAAGCATCTTTTTATACGCCGCGTTTACGTTTTGCACTTTTTCAAACGAGCCAGGTCTGCTCTCGGACGGCTCGTCGATGATGTTACAAAAATAGAAAATCGCTTTGTCTAAATAATTGACGTTATCCTCTAAGCTCGCTTTTACGATTGCTTTTAAATACGTCTTTAAAAGGGTAACGTTGAAAGGAACGGTCATGCCATCGTATATCTGCGAGGTCACCTCGTAATATACGTTATAGGTAGAGAACCCCGCCCAGTTATAATATTTACGAAGCAATTCCACGTACTTTTCCTCGCCGCCCACGCCGTTGAACGGCAAATAGCAGTTCATACGGTATTTCAGCTGTTCCTCAAAGTATACGGTATCCATATAATCAGAGGAATCAAACTCGAACGAGGCGTAATTATCACGGCTGAAACGGGACAAATAATTCTTCGTCGAAGGGGTCGCAGGGACCTCGAAATCCCAAACGGTAAGGCTGACGGGGACGTTATAAACGCCCTCCTTTGCGCGTACCGTCACCGTACCCGTATATACGCCGGGGGCTGTGTCGGCAAGCGTTTGCACCTCTACGTAAATCGCCTGCGTATTTCCCTCTTTTACGACGTTTTCACCGTATTCCACGGCTACGTCCATAGGCAACAACGCATCGGGTACCATACTTCCCACCTTAAAGTCGGGATTCGTACCTTTACGCGTCGTTATTTCCAAATACTTCTCCATATACACGGAAACGTTTTCTTCGGGAATATACGCCTTTCCGTTGGTCAAACGGGAAACCTCGACGGTGTAACCGTCGATATCCTCGTTTGCAAGGAAAACGACCTGCGCGCCCTCGTATTCCCCTTTCGCCATCTCAATCGTCAAAGGGGTCAATTCGGGAATATCGCCCGTATAATTTTGCAAGACTTTCTCTTGCGCGTCCGTTGTCCAAAGCGTGATACCTACGCCTGCCGCTTCTTCCGTTCCACCGTCAGAGTTTTGCGTAGCACCGCAGCTTGCGGCGCTACCTATTACCCCACCGAGCATCACCGCTGAAAGCGCAAGCGATAACGCCTTTCGGATGTTCTTTTTCTTCATATTGCTTATTCTCCTTATAAGCCTGCTGCCTCTTTGATACGGTTCCATTCCGCATCGCTGTATTTCATTTTATCATTCAACTCGGTCGGCGTAAGCGCGTCCTTCGAGCCTACCGCAACGCTAAGGCATACCTCGATGGTTGCAGGAATCGCGCCGCTGTTGGCGCCCATTGCGGAAACGTTACCGCGATAGAACATAGCCGACTTGTTCGTTTGGCTGATCAACGTCCCGTTCATTAGGGTAGAAACGGACGTTTCGAACTTAGAAAGCGTCGTACCGCTGTAATCGTATTCAAAAGGCAAGAAACCACCGTTTACGTTTTCTTTATAAATCTTGATACCTTCGTCGGAAGCCATATAGAGCAAGAACTGACGGGCGAGCTTTTTCGCATTGCTGTATGCAGGCGCGTATACCTGGTGTTCGGTCGCCTTACTGTACGTAATGCTGCGCGCTTCCTTAATTCTTGCAAAATCCTCTGCGGATACACCTGCGTAGCTGCTTTCCCCTTTATCGACTGCATCCACTACCGCACGAAGGGTCGCGTCCGTCATATTCTTATCGTTCAACGTTTCTACGATACTGCTGATAACGGGCGTTTTCATCAACGCAAAATTCTTGGTCGAACGCGCATCTGCGGATTCCTGTTCAAGCCAGTCGCCGCAAGGATACATTGCATATTTGCTGTTTTGATCGAGGAACTGAATTTGCAAGGTTTTGAACTGCTCCTGACCGTATTCGTTGCAATCGAGGTCGCTCCAACCGTTTTCCACGGAGATAAGGTTATCCAAAACCTCCAACGCTTTTACACGGCCCTTTTGTTCAAAAATCTTGTTGGAAATGATCCATTCGCCCTGCAATTCGTCGTAAATCTTTGCTTCAAAGAATTTGTCATAGGTTTCCTTGCCTGCATACTGCGCCCACCAACTGTATACCATATTGCCGCTCCATTGGTCAAGCTGACCGGGATATACGAAAGGTACGATTCCCGAATTTGCCGCTTTCAAGGACGCTGCAAATTCCGCAAGCTCCGTCGTCGTTCTGGGCAACTGATAATTGTCGCCAAGCGCACCCTTGATAACGTCCTCGTTATAGATAATACCCATCGTACCCGTTGCCCAAGGCACGCTGTAATATTTTCCGTCCTCGAACACGATCATATCCTTGACCGATTTCGTCATCTTGTCACCGAAGGTAACGCCCTCGCCTGGAATTTCCATCGTATAAAGGTCGGAAAGGTCGTCTAACCCACCGTAGTTCTCATACGAGTCCTTCGTTTGATAAATGGTTTTATCCAAAGAGAAATACAAATCGTAATCGTTTTGCGCCTTGCCCGATTTAAAGCTGGTATCCAAAACGTTGGTGTCCGTTGCTTCCTTTATATGCACGTCTATACCGGAATTTTTCGCTTCAAAGCCCTTTTCCAACTCTTTCAGCCATTTCGTGCCGTAACCTCTGTTCAATACATACACGTGCAGGTTGGTGTTGTCCTCCACCGTGTTGTCGACGCTGTTGTTGCCGCCGCCAAAACAGCCCGTCAACATACCTGCGGCGCAAACAAGCGCCAACGTCAATGCCAATTTTTTTTTCATCATTTTATATCTCCTTTTGTTTTTTTCTATCTCATTTCGGTAAACGTACCGTTTTAACCCTTGATGCCGCCGATCGTAATATTTTCCATCAGCGTCTTGTTGAATACGATAAACAAGATAGCCGTCGGCAAAGCCGCCATAAAGATGCCTGCAAAATAAATCGTAGGGTCCAACGAATAAATCGCCTCCACCTGATATTTATAAAGCCCTGCCGCCAGCGTCGGGAAATTTTCCAAATACAAAATTACCGTACTATAATCGTTCCACGTGCCGATAAAAGACAGCAGCCCTATCGCCAAAATGGAAGACATTCCCAAGGGCAGCATAATGCGGAAACAAGTGGTAAAATCGTTTGCCCCGTCGATTTCCGCCGCCTCTCTATACGTTTTAGAAAGGTTGGAAAAATAGCTGTGCATAATAAGGAAGTGCATACCGTGTCCCGCGCCGAGCGCCAACAAAAACAGCGGCGTATTGACCAACCCCAAGTTATTCAAGAATATAAAGTTTGCCGTCGTTTGTCCGTAAACGGGCAACATGATTTGTATGATAAGGAAAGCGTACAACGCCTTTTTTCCTCTAAATTCATACTGCGCCATTACGTACGCGAGCATTGTCGTTGCCCAAAGTTTCATAAACGTCGCGCCAAACGAAAACCACAGCGAATTGAAAATCATCATCACGTAGTTGGTATCGTTATATTCCATCGTTTGGATTGCTGTCCAGTAATTTTCCCATTTAAAATCAAAATTTTCGGGAATAACGCGAAGAGGGTCCAATGCATAATCGTATCCGTCGCGCAGGGAAATCAAAAAACCCCATATGATGACCGCAAACAAAGAGATTGCCCATATCCACATAAAAGCGACGAAAACGTTAAACAGTATGCCGTGCTTTTTGTTTAATTTGTTCTTCTGATGCTTTACCGCATGCAGCATTGCCGCCGCCTGACGGGCATATTCTTGCTGCTGTTCCTCTAACGTCTTTTGCTGTAAATCAAATTCTGCCATATCAATACTCCACGGCATCGCCGAATTTGTTCATAAACCAACGTCCGACCACAACGAGGGGTACCGTCAAAACGGTAAAGAACAGACCTGCCGCAACCGCGTAATTTTGCATAACCGACGACGACGCGTCGCTGTAAACCACATGGTACAGCCAATAGGAAATGGTATACGTGCCGTATTTACCTTCCGTGAATACCATAACCGAACCAGAAGAACCGAAAATACCGATGATATGCAAGGTAAGCATCGTGCAAAGCGTAGGCCAAATCAAAGGGACGATGATGAAGAAAAATTCTTTTACGGGTCCCACGCCGTCCAGCTTGCCGTATTCGATAACGTCAGGTGGGATACGCCCCATTGCGCCCAACCAAATAATAAGGTTGCCACCCAAGCCCATCCATATATCGTATACGATGATGGTCTTTAACGCATAGTTGGTGCTATAAATAAAGCTGTCGGTTATTCCAAGGTTTAAAATATCGTTTAAAAACCATTTCAACGGACCGTTCGGACCGACGAGATTTTTAAACAGCATCGCCATCATAATACCGCTTACCGCGCCGGGCAAGTACAGTAAAATACGCACTACGCCATACCCAAAGCATTTTTTATAAATCAGATATACCGCAAAGATGGACACGGGGACCATACAGATGCTGACCGCAAAGAAGATCAGCGTATTGCGGAAGCCTTCGCCAAGAGGTTCTCTCGTGTCGCCCAAAGCCTGGACAACGTATTCAAAGTTTCCAAGCCAAAACTCGCCCGTTTCAGCGTTTTCAAACGCCATCATGAGCGATTCGATTTGTACGCCCAGCCAAAAAATCAAAAGATGGATAAGCGCAGGCGCCAAGGCAAATAGGATAAACACCTTTCTTATGGTGAAAAAGCCCTTTCGACGCTTTATGGTGGGAGGCGGCGTCCCGAAGGACGCGCCCGTTTCCACCGATTGTTCTCTTACGTCATTTTGTGTCATACGTTTTCCTCTTGAAACGTTTTTCTCTTCTTTTTCATCAACGCTACGGTTGCCGACGCCAACAAAGGCATTGCCGTCAAGCCTGCAATCGCGCTGCCGCAGCCGCCGAACAGCTGTTCCTCGCTGCTATCGGGCTCTTGCACGGGTTCCTTTTCGTCGGGAATAGCCTTCGTCTTTTCAAAGGAAACCTTGATTTCCAAATTTTCCTCTACGCAAGTAAACGTATATTTACCTTCCGCGTTTACACTGATAGACTTTCCGTTTACCGTAATCGAAGCGATTTGATATCCGTCGTTTAACTTTAACGTCAACTCCGTTTCGCCAAACGCGCCGACCTCTGATTTGCTGAATTCCGATTTACCGCCGTCGCCTGCGTTTACCGAAACTGCATACGTTTTTGCCGTCGCCGTAGCCGTGAAGCTTGCATCCGCCGTCACCGCATACGCCGTGTACGTGTATGCGCCGCTTGCGTAAACCAGCTTATCCGTGACGTCCACGCCGCCAAACGTTGCGCCGCTGACCACGTAACCCACTTCAGGAACAATGGTAAATACTACGCTACCGTTATAATCGACCGCCGTTTTATCCGATGTGATTTGTAAGTGCTCTGCGGCTTCAACGTTGACGTTGCACGCCGATTTCGCCGTTACGATATCCAGAACGATATGCTCGGAGATAGCTTCTACACGATAGATATAACCGCCGCCTACCTTTTCAAGCAATGCCGTTACGTCCACACCGTTCGCCTTTACCAACGTGACGTCATAGCCCGACGCAAGAGGAATGGAAATTGCCGCAGGCTGACCTGCCTTGAATACGTAATCCGCTTGCTGTACAAGCCCTTCCGCCTGATTGCTCGTTACCGTGAAATAATCGTACGGGCTGGAAAGGGTAAACGTCGCTTTTTCGTCTTCCAAATACGGCAGCATCATACGGGGACCGTAAGGAATGCAAGTATAATCAATGTAGGAAATAATTTCTTCGCCGTTGATTTTAACGTAATAGTAATTACCGATTTGTTCGCCGTTTCCAAGATATTGTACAATACCGAGCTCTACGGTAAATTCTGCGCCGCCCTGCGTCCATTCTTCGGAAGCATACTTACCTGCAAAATTTTCACCGCCGTTAATACCCAGCATATAGATTGCTTTATCTTCGCCCATATTTCTGACCTCGAAGATGAAGCCGCCCTTATCCCAAATCGTATTCGACGTAATATTTTTAAATGCGCCGATTCTCAATCTGCCCGAAAATTCGTCGTTGAGCTTGATTTTCAGCGAAACCGCGTCGTTGCCGTTCGTCGGCGTTTCCATAAAGATACCGTTTGCCGCAATTTCGCTGTTCGTCCCTTCCGCGTCGGTTGCGGTGCCGTCACCCCAAACCATGGAAAGCACTTTTGTATACTCGTAAATATCGTACACCGTCGCCGTACCCGTCGCCGCTTCAATAAATTCGATTTCCACAACGTCGCCTGCCGACGGCTGACTTGCGATATATTCGTAGAAGCCCTCTTTCACAGTATAACCTTCGGTGCCCACTACGCTTTGAAGATTCCATTTAAAGGTTGCAACATAGTAGCCACTTTTGGGAATGACTGCTAACGTCGTAGCATAGCCCTCTACCACTTTACCGCCAAGCACCTTGCCCTCGCCCTCTGTAAATACGTCTACCGTTTCGTATTCCTTCGCGGTAAACAGTTCGAACAGGCCGCCTGCTTCGTTATAGATATTGAAATAATTGCCCAACTCGATGACGTCCGTTTCATATACAAGCGCTTCTACGCCGCATACCCAAACGCGAATACGGTGACCTGCCGCATCGCCGTTGAGCAAGCGTTCTTCCACCGCGACCTCAACGGTGATATATCCGTCAACGGGTATTTCTTCCGCATAATCGCAAACGTACGCGCCGTTAAAATCGTTCATCGCGTCAATCAGCTGTACGCGCACGCCCGTCTCCTTTTTATTCACTTTCAAAACGTAACCGTTGGCCCATACGCTGTCCGCGTTTACGTTGAACAAACCGATTTTATAGATGCCGATATTGTCATATGCGTTCAGATTGAATTTAACGCCCACGTTTTTCGTCGCGTTAATCTGTCCTACCGCCGTGTGCTTATCACCGCCGAATACGGAAGTTACGCCTACGACCTCTGCAAAATCCGCAACCGTCGCTTCGCCGTAGGTGTAGCCTGCTTCCGCAAACGTGACCTTCAACACCGTCGCGTTCGTAGCGTTTTCCAATACGTATTCGTAATAAGTGCCGTTTTCAGAGCTGTTCGCCGTCAAGCTGTCCATAATATCCGTGCCGTCCAGCGTTACCGATTGCAAGTAATACCCCTCCGCAGGCGTAATGACAAGCTTGGTTTCAAAGCCTTCTACGACCTCGACGCCTTCCACGCTGCCCTCGCCGATTTTCTCGACGTCAAGTATAAACGTTGATTTTGTCGTGGACAGCTTATACGTTGCCTCATCGCCATAACCGTTGAACGCATTGCCAAGAACGATGGCGTTCGATTCGTACGACAAAATTTCCTCACCGTTGACGATAACGCCGATCTTATGATAGCCGTCTGCAACGCCGTCGTTGTATCTCGCTACGTTATATACCGCGATGGAATACTCCGCCACGCTCTCTACGCCAACCTCCGCCGTGACCGCAACGTTGTCGCCGTTGAACAGCTGGAATACAGCCGTTGCCACGTTGTATTGTAAAATGTAACCGTCCGTTTCGCCGCCCCACACGTTGGTAAGCTCCGATTTGAAGAAGCCGAGCTTTATCAAACCGCTTTCACCGTAAGGGATAAGTTTATATGTGATTTGCTTATTGACGCTGTTTTCAACCTCGTCCAATCGAGTGGTCGCACCCATTTTTCCGTCAATGCTCGCCTGACCGATAAGCTCTGCCAAATCCACTGCGTTGGAAATCGTATCGTACGTAAACAAGCTGATAAATTCTACGGTCACCGCCGTTTCTTTCGTCACATTTTCAATCGTAAGCTGTCCGTCCACGACGTTTTCCGTCACGTCCACGCCGTCCACCGTTACAGACGAAAGTTCGTAACCTTCCGCCGCCGCAATCGTCAATACCGCCGTATCCCCTTCGTATAAACCTACGTTACCCGTCACGCTGCCGCTTCCGTTTACCGTCACGTTTAAATCAAAGGCGTTTTTAGGTGCCTCTACCGTTGTCAAAACGGTGTATTCCGTACCGTCGCCGTAGCCGTTAAATTCGCCGCCGAGAACAATCGAATTGCTTTGATAGGAAATGACCTCTACCCCGTCGATTTTTACGACGAGCTTGTGATAACCGTCCGCAACGCCGTTGTTATATCTCGTTACGTTGTACACCTCAACCGTGTGTTCAAGCGCCGAAGAAAGGGCAATTTTATCCGTTAAATTGTCGTTGTTCCCGTCGCAAAGACGCACCATAGACGTGCCTGCATAGTATTGCAAAATATACCCGTCGGTCGAGCCGCCCCATACGTTGGTACCCGCCGCCTTGAACAAGCCGAGCTTGACAATGCCGCTTTGCGCAGGCGTTGACAGCTTATACGTAACGCCTACGTTCGTCTTGGTTTCGCCAAGACCGCCGATATACGTCGTGCCTGCGTTTGCGCCTGCAATTTCCGTCGCACTCGCGTTGTTGATAACGGATACGTCGTAAATCCCCGCTACTTCGTCATAGGTGTAGCTGTTCGTCGTCGAGAAAACGCCCGTTGCCGAGCCTTCGTTGTAAATATTGAAATATTTCCCAAGAGGAATATCGCTCTCCGTCGTGGAATAGGTCACCTTTTCCGTTCCGTCCACCACGATACGTAAGGTGTAGCTTACTCCCGTAGACGTTACGCTGATTTCAAACACCGCTTTGCCATCTGCCAGCTCGTCTGCGACGCTGATATTGTTCAAGTTAAGGTTCTTTTCCGAATTACCATCAACGCAACCAAGCAGATTAAATTGCTGGCTTGCGATATCCGAAAACCAAAGAATGTACCCTGCGCCTGCCCATACGTTGTTTTCTTCACTCTTGAAAGCACCGAGCTTCACCTGACCGCTGCCGCTGGGCGTATAGGTAAATTTCACGCCTACGTTTTTCACCGTATCCGTACCGAGGGAACAAATCGCAGAGCCTTTCTCCCCCGTCGAAACGGCACCGCCCGTCAAATCCTCGATATCCGTGATCGTCACGTCGCCCGTTTCCACGGTCGTCTTTGCCGTGAACGAGGTATTTGCGTCCGCATACGTCGGGAAATACTGCCCCCACGTGCGTGCAACAGTCGTCGTGCTTGCCGTGTACGGCGTACCCTCCTTGATAAGGGTCAAGGACAAGGCGCCGTTTTCCAACACGATGGACATTTCACCCTCGATGGTGACAAGCTCTGAAAGGTCGGATACGCCGATGCCCAACCCCGTACGCGCAATAACGCTATCTACGTTCGAGGGGTCGCAAATTTCCAACCAATAATCCCACGTGTCATTTGCATATCTGCAAAAAATCTGCACCATCTGACCGCCGCTTGCCCAAGCGTTGGCTTTTTCCGTGCGGAATGCACCGATTTTAATGCCCTTGTTGGGGCCGATCGTCACGCTTAAATCGCATTTGATACCGACTGCGGAAGTCGAATCTACCGCATTCGGCAAAGACGCAAGGTTGGTCGTCGTGCCGCCTGCGCCGCTCTTTTCACCGCCGACCTCGCTAACGTCGTATACCACCGCCGCGCTTTCAGCTGCAACGCTGTATTTTTCAGGCAACAACCCTACAAATAACGAAAGTGCGCATAAGCATACCGTTGCAAAAAACAAACCGATTACCGTTCTTTTCTTTGTTCTCGTCATCACTTTTTCCTCCATGATGCAACCTATACCTAAACAGTTTACTGTTTATCACCGCAAAAAACAAGTATTTTGCGATTAAATGCCATATTTTTTAGACCTGCAAAAAAGCCTTGCGACTTCACCCTATTTTTAGGGTGAAGTACGCATTTTTCATTTTAGTCAGCCCAAAGTCCGCTGTCCGATTCGGGCCATCCCACTACGTTGTCCGTGGGCGACGTCCTGACAACTTCCTCGTCAAGAAGCAACACTTCCATTTCTGGTTTTTCATAAATTCTCTTCATTTTAGTCACTTCCTTTTAATTAAAAATCACAATCGCTTCGCCTTGCGCTATCGTAACGTTTGCACCCGTGCCTACGCCCGATTTTACGCCGTTTACGCCAAAGACGTAATACGTTTTGCCGTTTTCGACCTTTTGCGTTACCGTCGTGGAAAGGGTGCTGTTTCCATTATAGCCAAGCCCCGAGCTTTGCGTTACTGCGTTCACCTTCATCGTCACCGTTGCGCCGTCGCCGTTCGTAAACGTCGTCGTTGCCGAACGGTAATAATTCACGCTGGAAATAAAATTCTTCTTAATGGTCGATTTATCCGTGAATTGATAGCCCGATAATTCGTAGCCCTTCAACAACCCTTGCAGCTTAACGAACTGCTCGTTCGCGCCCTTTACCCAAGCATAGGTACCGTTGGCGTTGCCTGCAAAGTCCACAATCGTATTCGACGAATTGGCAGAATCCTCTATGATAGGGAAGAAATTGAACCAAGCGATACCGTCGTTACCGAATGCCGCCGCATACAGCATAGACGTATATACGTCCTTGCTTTCCAAGTTTTCTTGGTCGTTGTAGTTGAACGCCGTCAGCGTTTGATAAACGCCTACGTTGTCGTAGCCTGCCGCTACCTCCATGATCGCCTGATAGGTCGAGGAATAACGGTCTTGATATACGTATCCGTATTCCATAACGCTGTCCGTGTACATATTAAAGCAAACGTAGTCGCAACCAGCGCCGTCTATCCATTCTTTTAAGTAGCTCTTATATGCGCTCAAGCCCGTAAAGTTCTGGCTGTACGCAATGGTAAGGCCTGCGTGCATGAAAGGCACCATATCCGTCCTGAGCTTTGCCGTCGCCGTCTTTAACGCGTTGACCGTCGCGCCAAGCGAGAGCATCATATCCCCCGTCGTAGGCTCGTCGGCAAGCATAAAGCCGTAGAAAGCGTCGTGTTTCACGTAGTTGGAGGCTTCCGTCCCATCTGCAAGGCGCGCCTCTATTTTCGCTGCAACGTCAGAAGTACTCGTAAGCAAGCTACCCTCTGTGCCGCCGCGTTCATTGCTTGCAAAATCGTGAATATAGGAATCGGCAACCAATACCTTCATACCTCTTGCCCAAGCCGCATCCATTACGACCTTCGTCGCGCTGTTTGCCCAAACGTCGTTTTCGTTGAACTGACCGCCCATATTTTCGAGCAGTACTACGTTCAAGCCCAAAGCTTTTTGCATATCCAAAAGAGTACCGATATGTTCCGCCGTCGCCCAATTTCTCGCTTCGCTTGCGTTCGGCGTGTACGTACCGTCTGCCTTGACGTATACCTTGTATTTATTGCTAACCGCATCGAGCGTATAGCTATTCGTGTCCAAGCCTGCCGCGCTCATTTGCGCCGCCGTGAACCAGAAATAGCCGTCGCGCACCGATTGATATGCCCAAACGGGTTTCACCGTAACCGATGGAATGCTTGCCGTTTCGCTCACAAACAGATTGGTTGCTTCATCCGCAGGATATGCGGTTACGCTGACCGTATGGTCGCCCACGACAACGGGCGTATATGCAAGCGTTTCGCCTGCCTCGACCCTGATATCGCCCGTATGGCTGTTGCTGTCCGATACGACGTAATACGCTGCGTTTTCAACCTCCGTCCACGTCACCGTATAACCGTCGCCGTAGGAAAGCATAGGCGTAGCGAGATATTGCCCCTCGGTAATGTCAAAGCTGATTTGCGTATTCGTATCCGACAAGCTGTAATTGCTGATAACGTACAGCTTGCCGCCGATTTCGATGGCAGGCTCGTTGGAAAGGTTGACGCGATGACCGTTTACCGTCAACGCATAAACCGCCGTATCCAAGGTCAAGGTGACCGTAGAGCCGCTTTGCGAACTCGTTACGCTGTACGCGCCCTCACCCGTCGAGGAAACGTTCAAATTGTTATCAATCACGATATCCGCAACGCCGTTTACGTAACCGAGCACGATGCTATTTTTCGCATACCAAGGGTTTTCCGTATCATTCTTCGCCTCTACTGCGACCTCGTAAATATTTCTTGCGTGATTTTCTTCCACGTAATCGGTGTAAATATAGCCTTGCGTGCCGTTTGCGTAGTTCAATACGATATACCCTCTTGCAGAAACCGTACGGTTATACTGGGTTTGAGGAATATCGATAAGCGCCGCAACGTACGTCCAGGTCGCTTCTTCCGCGCCCGTCACCAGCCAGCCGCCGTTGCCGTTCACCTCTTCCACCTTTGCCTTTACCGCTTCGGGGAAGTTTGTAA
>JAFTMQ010000048.1 GCA_017452305.1 Clostridia bacterium
GCGTTGATTCCACTCTTAAAAACGAGTAAAAATAATGTTACTCCTTCTAATTATGGATTTATTAATTATAGTTTATAAAAGTTAATCCTTATTAATATTCAGCATTAACAACAAGCCCCGCAAAACGAAAACTCGTTTTGCGGGGCTTGTGCCTACCATGTACGCGTTGAAAAATATTACCCCCTACCATGTATGCGTTGAAATTATGCAAAGCGTTGGGGGGAAGGTAAGACGCAATTTCAAATATGCGTTATAAAAAATACCGCCCTTTCGCAAGAAAAGTTCTTGAAGAAGGGGCGGTAAGTTTTTTGTAGATTTCGTTAAGATTTCGTCGTAACGGGTTCGTTTTTCGGTGTACTATCGCTTGAAGCATTGGGGTTGTTTTCTACCTTTGCTTCGGGTGCAGTCGTTTCCTTGTTTTCCGTGTTTCCCTCTTTTTTCTCATCGTCGTCTTTCGGGTTCATCATATCGAAAACCTTAATGAGGAAAGACGAAATCGGGAATGCGGCTTGCACAATGATAATGAGCAATAATATCTGTGGAATGGTAAATTGCACGTCGCTCCAATCCGCGCCGCCCACGCCGTCCTTTAAGATAAAGACGTCGCCGAGGTGGGGAACGAACATAACCAACAGCGCGAGCGTGGTACAAATCGTAAACAGCGTTGCGCGCAAGGGGTTGAAGGGTTTACAAACTTGGTACAGCATAACCAAGCCCGCGAAGGTAAGTGCCAAAATCATAATGGCGTGGTATTCTATCGTCTTGGTATTTTCGCCGACGCCGAAGCTAAACACGTCGGGTACGCCGACGCCCGAAAGCTTTTTGATAACGAATACGGTGAGTATGCTTAACGCCATCGTTAGCGAGCCCGGCAGGGCACGGCTCAATACGTAAGGGATAAATTTACCCTTGACGCGGTTGGTGTTCGGCTGCATGGTAAGCACGAACGAGGGCACGGCGCTTACGAGGAACTCGTACATCATCATATTTTGCGTCGTGAAGAAGTATTGACTTTTCGAGAAGATACAGATAAGCGCCAAGAACAGCGTCAAAAGCGTCTTCATAATATAGAGGGACGCGGAATTTTTCACGTTGTTGATAACGCGCCGACCTTCGTTTACGATTTGCGGCATAGAGCCGAAATTGTTGTCCTGCAAGACGAGGTTGGCGATATTTCTTGCCGCTTCACTGCCCGAAGCGACGGAAATGGCACAGTCCGCTTCCTTCATTGCCAAGATGTCGTTTACGCCGTCGCCCGTCATGGCAACGGTGTTGCCGGAATTTTTAATCGCGCGGATAAGGATGGCTTTTTGCTCGGGCGTAACCCGTCCAAACACCGTGTATTGCGTTGCGGCGGTTTCTACCTCGGGCACGGAAAGCCCTTCAAGCGAGATATATTTCGCGGCGTTTTTGATGCCTGCGCGGCGCGCCACTTCCGAAACGGTGAGGGGGTTGTCCCCCGAAATTACCTTAACGTCCACGTCATTTTCGTGGAACCACTTAATCGTTTCAATCGCGTCGGGACGGATATTGTCGGTGAGGGTGATAAGCGCAACGGGCGTCAAGCCGTCGGGTGCGCGTTCGTTACGGATTTCATATTTGCTGTGCGCAACAAGCAAGACGCGCAGGCCGAGCTGTGCGTACTGCTTGACCAATTTATCCACCTTGATAGGCAAGGGATTGAGCACGAATTCGGGCGCACCCAAGACGTAAGTGCCTTCGCCGTGGAAGTTGACCGCCGAATATTTGCGTGCGGACGAGAAGGGCAAATGGTCGAGGGGGTGCAGCTTGTTGGAATGTCCAAAATGCTCGAAAAGCGCAATCGAGGTTTGGTTGTTATCGTTGAGCGCCGCAAGCATAGAGCCGACAATCTCTTTGATAGAATGCTTGGATTTGTTTTCCAACGTTTCACAGCCGTGTACTTTCATTCTGCCGTCGGTGATCGTACCCGTTTTATCCAAGCAGAGCACGTTGACGCGCGCGAGCATTTCGAGGGAGTACATATCTTGTACGAGGGTTTTGTATTTCGTCAAACGAATGATACCCACGGACAATGCGCCGGTTGTGAGAAGGAGCAAACCCGAAGGGATCATACCGATAATCACGGCAACCGTTTTTTGCAAGACCTCACGCAGGGCTTCCTGCATTTTTAACGTATGTTCCATACCCGCAACGGGCGGGATTTTCGAGAGAAGCGTTTTCCAAAATCCGCCGATTTCCTGCAAGCTTTCCCAACTGCCCACGGGGGAGTTTTTGAAGTTGTTGATAAACATCAAAATCGCAATGGGGATAATGGCGATACCGATAATCTTAATGAACAAGTTGATGGAGTTCATGATTTCGGAGTTGGGGCGCTTGTATTGCTTTGCCTTTGCCGTTAGCTTGCTTATGTAGGTAAAATCACCTACCTTTTCCACGCGCGCCGCGACTTGTCCGCTCGCCACGAAGGAGCCTGCAAACAGCTCGTCGTCCTTATTTTTCTTGACGGCAACGCTTTCGCCGGTCAAGAGCGCTTCGTTAAATTCCGCACTACCGCTAATCACCGTACAGTCGGCAGGGACTTGTTGGCCCGCGGAGAGGATAAGCACGTCGTCGATCACGATTTGGTCAACGGGCAAATCTACAAGATTGCCGTCGCGCAAGACCTTTGCCGTCGAGGAAGAAAGGATAGACAGCTTGTCTATCATACGCTTCGCGCGGATTTCTTGAATAATACTAATCGTGATATTGCAAAGGAAAATGAACACGAAGAAGTATTGCGTGATGGGTGCGCGTGCAAGAATGAGAATGGTCGCGCAAAGGATACACAAAAGGTTGAACACCGTAAAGATATTTCCAAAGAAAATACTCTTGTAGGTTTTGGAGTATTTCGGGGGCGCGCTGTTGACAAGCCCTTGGGAAACACGGGTATCTACCTGTTCTTGCGTCAAGCCCTTTTTGGCGTCCGCCTTAAAGCGTTCTATGCCGGCAAGCGGATCGACGGGCTCTTTTTGCTTTCTTCTAAAAAACCAAAATCTTTTTCCGGGTTTTTCTTCTTCGCCATTCGCCGATTTTTCGGGTTCTTCCTTTTTCTCGGCGGGGGCAGGGGCAGGGGCTTCTTCTTTCTCTGCAAAGGGGAAGTCGTCGTCCTCATCCTCGGCTTCCAAGCGGAAGTTGCCATACTCGTCTTCTTCTTCGAGGTTGGCTTGCTCGTCAAATTTGGCGAGGAGCTCGTCGTCGGATAAACCTGCGTCTTCCGTAGCAGGCGCAGTTTTAGGTTTTTTCGGCTCGTTTTTATTCTTTTTCCCCGCGTTATTTTTGGGCGGGGCGGAAGGTTTTTTCTCGGGTGGTGTCGAGGGGGATTGCGGCGCGGGCTTTTTCGTTCCGTCGTCAATCGCTTCCGTGGTTTTTTCTTTTTTCATTACAACAAATTCTCCGTAAATAGAAATGTGTGTGATTATTATAACACGCGCGCGAAGAAAATTCAAGTTTTTCAAAGAAAAAATATATGAAAAAGCGGTGAAAACGGATAGCATTTAATTGCGTTTTAAGGGGAAAAGTTGTATAATGTAGAAGAAAAGTAGAAATTTGATTTTCTTTTTAAAGAAAAATTTAAGGACACAGAGGTAGAAAAATGATTGATATCAATCTTATCCGCAACAATCCGGAGCTTGTAAAAGAGAATATTAAAAGAAAGTTCCAAGACCATAAATTGCCCCTCGTTGACGAGGCTTTGGCATTAGATACCAAGCGCCGCGCGCTTATTGCCGAGGGCGACGCGCTTCGTTCGGCAAGAAATACCCTTTCCAAGCAGGTTGGTATGTTGATGAGAGAGGGCAAGCGTGAGGAAGCGGAAGCGGTGAAGGCGCAGGTAAAAGCGGATGCGGACAGATTGCTCGCGATTGAAAAGGAAAGCGAGGAAACGGAAGCGGCGTTGAAGAAAGTGATGATGGTTATCCCCAACATCGTGGCGGCGGACGTACCCGTAGGTAAGGACGACAGCGAAAACGTGGAATTAAAGCGCTTCGGCGAGGCGAAAGTGCCCGAATACGAAGTGCCTTATCACTTGGATATTTTGGAAAATTTGGATGGTATCGACGTGGATTCCGCACGCCGTACTTCCGGTCAAGGCTTCTATTACTTGACAGGCGACATCGCAAGATTGCATTCCGCCGTATTGACCTATGCGCGCGATTTCATGATCGACAAGGGCTTCACGTACGTAATTCCGCCCTACATGATCCACGGCGACGTAGTTTCCGGCGTTATGAGCTTTGACGAGATGGAAAACATGATGTACAAAATCGAGGGCGAGGATTTGTACCTTATCGGCACGTCCGAGCATTCGATGATCGGCAGATTTATGGGCCAAATTATCGACGGCAAAAAATTGCCCTTGACGATGACGAGCTACTCCCCCTGCTTCCGTAAGGAAAAGGGTGCGCACGGCATTGAAGAACGCGGCATTTATCGTATTCATCAATTTGAAAAGCAAGAAATGATCGTTGTTTGCCGTCCCGAAGAGAGCGACGAATGGTACGAAAAGCTTTGGAGCTACACCGTAGAGCTTTTCCGTTCCTTGGATATTCCCGTAAGACAGCTTGGCTGCTGCACGGGCGACTTGGCGGACTTGAAATACAAGAGCTGTGACGTAGAGGCTTGGAGCCCCCGTCAAAAGAAATACTTTGAGGTTGGTTCTTGCTCTAATTTAACGGACGCGCAGGCAAGACGTTTGTCTATCCGTTATAAGGACGAGGACGGAAAGACCAAGCTTGCACACACCCTCAACAACACCGTAGTTGCGCCCCCTCGTATGTTGATTGCGTTTATCGAAAATCACTTGCAAGCAGACGGCAGCGTAACCATTCCCGCGGCGTTGCAACCCTACATGGGCGGCAAGACGGTAATCGTACCCAAAAACTAACGAAAAAACGGGATAAAAATTGTTGAATTTTATAAAATGGGCATACCAGGTATGCTTTGAGCGCAAAATTAAGGGACGGCAAATGCCGTTCCTTTTTGCTTATGCATTTGCGCTGTAACGGGTAGGAATAGAAAGTTTGGAAAAATCTCTTGACAAGCCGAAAGACGTGTGCTATACTGTATGTAAAATAGTACAGATAGTACAGAAAAAGCGGTAACGAAAGGGGAATAAAATGAAATTTTCTTCGTTTGTGCGGTTTGCAAGTTTTGGGATAAAGACGATAGTATTCCGTAAAAAGAAACCTATTTTAGGGACAGTGATTATCACCGATAGGTGTAATTTAAAATGCAAGCATTGTTCCGTGAACAATATTACGGCAATCGTGCACCCTTACGAAAAGGTGAAGGGGGAAATGCAACAGCTTTACGATATGGGCGTGCGTATTCTTTTTTTCTGCGGAGGGGAAACCTTTTTGTGGAAGGACGGGGATAAAACGTTGCGCGATTTGGTGATTGAAGCCAAGAAAATGGGCTTTTTGATTGTCAACGTCGTAACGAACGGCACTTTTCCCATCGATTTGCCCGAAGCGGATTTAATTTTGTTGAGTGTGGACGGGGATAGAGAAAAGCATAATGAAATCCGTGGCGAAACCTATGATTTGATTATGAAAAACATAGAAAATGCGACGGCGGACAATATTTGTTTTTACATGGCGATAAACCAAATCAACAAAGGCACGATTCGCGACGTATGCGAAAAGGCGAGAGATATGAAAAACGTGCGCGCCGTATCCTTTAATTTCCATACGCCCTATCCCGACACGCGGGAGCTTGCTTTATCCAAAGAGGAAAAGGCGGCGTGTTGCGAGGTCATTACGCAAATGATGAAGGAAGGCGCGCCGATTTTTAACTTAAAAAGCGCGTTTCCTTATCTTATCGAAAATAAATTTCCTACCCCTTGCCATCAATGCGTGGTGATTGAGGACGGCAAGGTGAGTGTTTGCGGACGCTGTATCGAGGTTGAGGGCTTATGTAACGAGTGCGGATATTTCTTCGTCGCCGAATACACCCTGTTATTTAGAGGGAACGTAAAGATTATTTTCGAGATGTTAAAAACCTATTTAAAATACATATAATTTGCAAAAAGGAGGGGGTAGGTATGCGTTTAATTACAAATTTAACGAGAGCGTGGCTAACGCGAACCACAAAGCCGTTTACCTTTAAAAACGAATACGACGAAAAACTGCCCTATGCCGATTGCGAGCAGTTGGGCTTGTACGTACATATCCCTTTTTGTAAAAAAATTTGTCCGTTTTGCCCCTATGGTAAGGTTGTGTATGAGGAAAAAGTGTGCGAGGAATACCTGCAACGGTTGATAGAGGAAATCCGTTTGGTGGGGGCGCAGTACTTGGAAAAAACGGGCGAAAAAAAGCGGACGACGAGCTTGTATTTCGGCGGCGGCACACCCGCTTTGGCGGCGCACAGAATAAAGGATATCATAGAGGTTTTGCACGAATACTTCATTATCACAGAGGGGATTGGTGTGGAATTGCACCCCGACAACGTGCGGACGGACGTTTTGCAAACGTTAAAGGATGCGGGGGTTACGAAAATTAGCATCGGCGTGCAATCCTTTCAAGAAAAATTTCAAAACGCGCTTGAAAGGAAGAAGGTAGAAGTTGAGCAAATGACGGCGGCGTTAAGGGTAGTACCGTTTGAGACGGTGTCGATGGATTTCATTTTTGCCTTGCCGAAGCAGACGTTTGCGGACTTAAAAGCGGATATTGATATGGCGTTTGCGTGCGGCGCGAACCACGTCGCGATGTATCCGTTTATTGATTTTACCTTCACGGAAAGCCAAGTGCCGACGATGAAAAAGAAAGAAAAACGACGTCTTTTAGACGAAATCACGGTATATTGTCAAGAAAAAGGGTATGAAAGGAACTCGATTTGGACGTTTTCTTCGGAAGAGCAAGCGGGATATTCCTCTATGACAAGGGATAACTTTTTGGGGTTTGGCTGTTCGGCAACAACGTTATTAAAAGACCAATTCAAAATCAACACCTTTTCCGTAGAAGAATACTGCAAGCGGATTGCAGAGAAAAAACTGCCCACGTCCTTGACGATCCGTTTCACGAAAAGGCAACGAATGGTATATTATTTATTTTGGACGGCGTATAGCACGCGCGTGCGGGCGGAAGATTTTGAAAAATTTTTCGGCGTATCCTTAAAAAAGGCATATGGCTTCGAGCTTGCCGTGGCGAAAATGCTTGGATTTATCACAGAAAAGGAAAAGGGCGTATATGAAATGACGTTGAAAGGCGCGTTTTATTATCATCACTACGAAAATTATTATACGCTCGCCTATATTGATAAAATGTGGGGGATTATGCGCAAGCAAGCTTTCCCGAAACAAATTAAATTGTAATATTTATACCTCAATTTCGCAACAAGGGACTTTCCTTGTTGCGTTTTGTTATGGATTATGTTATAATAAGCTTTGGAAAAACAATCGAGAAGCGAGCTATGAAATATTTATTTTTTGATATCGAATGTTCGGTGGTGTCCAAAAATATGGCGAAGATTTGCGCGTTTGGGTACTGCTTGACGGACGAACAATTTAATATTATCGAGCAGGAAGATATTTTAATCAACCCGCAAGGCGGTTTTCACCTTACCGATCGTAAGGGTACGCAAGGGCTCGTTTTGCCGTACGACTATTCCGACTTCAAAAAATATCCCACCTTCCAAGAAAAAGCGGAAAAGATTTACGCGCTGTTACAGGACAAGGACACCTTGGTAGCGGGGCACGCGACGATGAACGACGTCAAATACCTCAATTTCGAGGCGCACCGTTTCCATCTGCCGTCTTTTGCCTTCGATTTTGCGGATACGCAATTCGTGTATATGAACGCGGTGGGTGAGTTTTCCCGTCAATTCGGGTTGGGCGCAATCGCGCAGGAGCTTGGCGTAGAGTTTACGGCGCACCGCGCGGTGGACGACGCCTATGCAACGATGAAGGTCGCCGAGGCGATGTGTAAGGCGGCGGGCTTGAACTTTGCACAGCTTTTGGAAAAATATCAAATCACCATGGGCAGGATTGAGAATTACGAAATCCGCCAAAACACGTCCGTGGCGTTTGTGGAATACAAGCAAGCGCAAGAGCGTAAAAAAGAGGAACGCGAACGCAAAAAAGCGGAATTTCACGTGTTTGCGGATAGGGAAAAACGCCGCCGCAACAAGGACGGCAAGTTGAAAAACAAGCGCGTTTGCTTTTCGCATCCGTTGGAAATGCAGACGGATATGGCAAAAGAGCTGTTGAAAAAAGCGTTTGCGCAAGGTGCGTTTTATTCCTTCCGCGCCGAGGAGTGCGACGTATACGTTTGCTTTGAAACGGAAAACGGACAGCGCTTAAAGACGGCGGAAGCCGTAAAAGCGAGGGTGTTTACCCCCGACGAATTTAACGCATATTTAGAGTAAATGAATTGCAAAACAACGTTTTGCATTAGGGCGTTCAATATAAGCAATAACGCCGACAAAGTCGGCAATTCA